>VXOZ01000029.1 GCA_009839775.1 Chloroflexota bacterium
GCAGTTTTGCAAGCCGCATGATGCCAAGAGGCGGGGGACAAGCCCCCGCGCTACTCTGAGACGAGATACACCGGTGGACGTGCCGCTACGCCTTGTGCCAAGTCAGCGCAAGCGCCAAGTCCTTGCTACGTCTCCGGCTCCCAGTCGAAGTCCGCCCGCCGGTTGGACGAGAGCGAGAAGAACGGCAGTTCCGGCGCCGCTCCGTCGCGGTACCAGAGGAAGCCGTCCCACTTGTACGTGGTCCAGCCGTGCTCTACCGGCCCCGGAATGAGCGTGGAGAGATGGTTGTTGCGCAGGACGAGACCGCAGAAGTGATAGAGACCCAGGGGCAGCATCTCCTCGATCCAGTCCGGGCCGATCTTCACCTTGTCGGCGTTCGTACCGACGATGACCTGCAACTCATGTAAACCCTCATCCCGCCAGGCGTCGTGTATTTCCAGCACGCTCAGGGGCATGCCCGCACGCTCGACGTGGGAATCGGTATCGGCGTCGTGCATCACCCACTTGCCGTGCGCCGTGCTCCAAATTTCCGCCACAAAGTGGCCGTTCGTATGGAGGGTCGGCTCGGCGGACATCACCCACAGTCGCGCCGGCCAACCCAGCGCCAAGGCGCACTGCGCCAAGACCACCGCGTAGTGGGTGCAGTAGGCGTCGGGCTGCGGCTGGCCGTGACCGCGGTCGGCGCGCATCCAAGCGAGAACCGTCAAGGCGTCCCACGGGCAGCAGCGGCGGAACTCGTGCGGAGCGCGATGCACCCACTGCACCGCTACCCAGGCGCGCAACGCCAGCATCTGCTCCCACTGCGTTTCTCCACCCGCGATGATCTCAGCAAGCCGTTCCTGCTTGTGCAGCACTGCCAACTTCGGCTCCGCCGGGTCCTGGTGGGTGAATGTGTAAGAGGGTAAGATTTTGCTCTCAGCACAAGACAGCTTGCCCACGGGTTTTGTCTCGCTAGGACTGGCGTCTTTGGGAAGAAGGGCCATGCCCCGCAGAACCGGCGACGCGCCACCGTCGCTGGAATGCAGCACCGCTTGCCACTGCACACACGGGCCGACGGGTTGCGGTAACTCGGCTTGCCCGAATTCGTCATGCCCGCGCGATGCCTGCCCATTATCTGTTTCGGAGTGTGGATCCGCGTTCTCATTTGAACCCGCAGCGGTATTCACCACGTCGCGCCAAGCTGTATTCTCTACGTCTTGCAGTGTTCCCGTGCGGTAGCGCAAGGCGACTCTCGTTCCAGCCGGCGTGACGGCGTGCCAGTGAAGCACGAGGGGTGCCGACTGAAACAGCGTTTCCACGTTGAGTATGGCACTCGTGATCGCCCCCTGCGCCGGGTGCTCGCGCACGCGCAGGCGCACCACGTACTCGCCGCTCAACGCTCCTTCTAGCCCAAGACCGGCAGTAGTCCACGACTGGCCGCCGTCCGTGCTCTTGCGGCTGTGGGCGTTGGGCACGCTGGTATCGACGGAGAGTATCCAGGCAGTGGCGGCGGGGCTTGCACAGGCAAAGCTCACGATGTTTTCGCCGGCGATCAGTGCTTCCTGGGGTATGCGCACGTGGTACCACACAAATTCGCCTGCCAGCGGCGTGCCGGGTCCAATCGATTGGGCGTAACCATTGACCGTCACCTGCAACGGCCAGCGGTTGTCCCGCTCCTCGCGGGCGTAGAAGTAGCAGTCGGCCCACTGGGGGCGGGTACTGCCCAACATGAAACACACCTGGGCTTGGACGTGCTGAAAGAGCTCTTCGCCGTGCTGGGTGGAAAACGCGCCGGGCTCGTGCGTGATCAGGTGGCTGGCCGCCAGGCGCAGGGTACCGTCAGCGCCTACGGCAATGCCGCTGTCCCTGGCGCAGGTGTCCCAATCCGCCGGTTCAGACCAAGTGAGCACGTATTCTTACTCCTTTGATTCTTTCATTACTCCCGGTTCAATTGAAGCTCGCATTGCCGGGTACCCACCTTGGTGGGCACCCGCCTTGGCGGGCACCCGCCTTGGCGGGCACACTCAGAGGTTACACTAGGAGTGTCTATGGAATCACTATTACCGTCCCGCCGACCTCAATGTGCGGTACGCCTTTGGGAAGGTTTTTATTGAAGAGAAGATAGATTCCCGCCTCCGCGAGAATGACGGCTAAGCGTCCGCGGGAGTGGCGGTTAAGTGTCCCAGGGAGTGACGGTCAAGCGCCCGGCCGCGCGTCGTGCCATGCGCGCTGCGACGTAATTTTGCTCCGAAAGCGCCCGCTTGTGCGACTACCAGTGAAGAAGTACAGTACAAAGGCAGAACGATTGTCGCAAGGAGATGCGCCAGTGGCTATTGCCGCCATTGCCGAAATCGACGAGGCCATTGCTGCGCTGCCGGTCATCGACACCCACGAGCACACGTTCTCCGAGGCAGACCGGCGGCAGCGGTCGCTCGATCTTCTCTCTACCGAAATGCACCATTACGTGGGCAGCGACCTGGTATCCGCGGGAATGACGCCTGCCGAGCAGGCGCGGATGTACGACCAGAGCCGAGACCCCGCCGAACGCTGGGGTATATTTTTGCGCTATTGGGAGTATGCAAAGACAACCGGCTACGCCAAAGCTCTGCACATCGCCTGCCGCGACCTGTTTGGGATGGACGACCTCATGTCGGCGGCGCCGTCGCTGGAGGGCTACCGCAGCGTCAACGAGCAATTGACCGCCTCGCAACAGCATGAGGCGTGGTACCGGCACATCCTGCAGGAGCGCGGCAACATCGTGCTGGCAATTCCTGACGTGCAGTCGACGGCGGTGGATAAGACGCTGTTTGCCCCGGCTATGCGCTTCGATTCTTTTATAAGCGTGGGCAACCGCAGCGGTGTTGCAGAACTGGAACACCAGACCGAACACAGCATCTACGACCTGGACGACCTCGTGTCTGCCCTGGGCCTTGCTTTCGCCAAGGCCAAAGAAGAAGGCATGGTCACCGTAAAGAGCGGATTAGCCTACCGGCGCATCTTGCAGTACGATAACGTGCCGCGCCCTGATGCGGAACGGGTTTTCGCACAGGTGGCGGCTGGCACCAGGACGCAAGGCGATGGTAAGACCCAGGACGGCTTGACCTTTACGGAGTGCAAGCCGCTGCAGGACTACATGATGCATCAGGTGGTGCGGCTCTGTATCGAGCACGGCATTCCTATGCAGATCCACACCGGCCTCCACGCCGGCAACGGCAACATCATCACGAATAGCAACCCGACGCATCTTGTGAACCTTTTCATCCAGTATCCGCAGGCGCGTTTCGACATTTTCCACGCGGGCTATCCGTACCAGAGCGAACTCGCCACGCTGGCCAAGAACTTTCAAAACGTCTACCTCGACCTCTGCTGGGTGCACATCATCAGCCCGTACGTGGCACGGGCAACGCTGCACGAGTGGCTGGAGACCGTACCCCACAACAAGATCTTCGGCTTTGGCGGCGACTACGGTCCGGTGGAACTGGCGTATGGCCACAGCGTAATGGCGCGGGAGAGCGTCGCCCGCGTGCTGAGCGAGAAGGTGGAGGAAGGTCTCTATTCAGTAGACCAAGCCAGAATCTTTGGTGCCCGGTTGCTGCACGACAATGCCAATGAATTCTTCGGGCTGGGGCAAGAAAATCTTGTCCCGTGAACTGACACGGACTTGGTGGGGACGAGCCCTAATGCTGTCGCATTGAAAGTAGCGCGGGGGCTTGTCCCCCGCCTCTTGGCATCATGCGGCTTGCAAAACT
>VXOZ01000254.1 GCA_009839775.1 Chloroflexota bacterium
CCTCTTCGTCTCGTGGGCTCGGAGATGTGAATAACACACAGCATCAACGACGCCACCGATCAAGCGCGGAATGACGAGACTGAGTAGGGTGGTGCTCAACAAGGCGCCGTACGCCAGAAAGGCGAGCTTGCGATAGCGCCACGTATAGAGGAAAAGCCGCCGCAGCGTATCCATGTTCGGCTACTCTGAACCTCTCTTTCTCAACCTCGCGTCGCGCTGGGCACTCTCTTTTTCCAAAGAGTCTCGCAGTCTGAACCTGCAACCCGCACGTTTACGTTAATGTGCATCTTAGCACGAGCCGCTTGATGGGTCAAACCGTCCCAAACTGGAGAAACCGTCGAGGCCTGCTCCGGCAGTGAGGGCAGGTGAATGCGGTAGAGGAGCGAAAACTGCTAAGGAGGCCGCTATTTGGAGGACCTGTGACTCAGCCGAGTGTGCTTCTGATGAGTGGACAGAGGCGTTTAGCGTTGACAGCGTGGACAAATGTGAGTACCGCGTTGCGCCACGACGATGCGTTCGATGGGCGTGCCGCAGTCGAGGCAGGGCTCTCCCGTGCGGCGGTAGACTTTTAGAAGCTCCCGGTAGCGGCCGGGTTTGCCTTCAGCATCGCTATAGACGGCGTCGAACGTTGTGCCGCCGTTTGCTATCGCTGTGCGCAGGATGCTCCGCGTGGTGCTGAGCAGCGCCGCGACCTCCTGCTCAGCGAGGGAATCGGCCGGCCGACGGGGATGCAGCTTGCAGGCAAAGAGGACTTCGTCCACGTAAATGTTGCCCAAGCCCGCGAGGAAGTGCTGGTTGAGCAAGAGGGACTTCAATGCGGTGGTGCGGCGTGCCAGCCGTTCGCTCAAGACGTCGACCGTCAGCGCCGGATCGAACGGCTCGGGGCCAAGCGGAGCGAAGAGTTCTGCCAGGCGGGCATCGTCTACCAACCAGATGCGGCCGAAGCGGCGCAGGTCGTAGAAGCAGAGCACGTGCCCGGATGCAAGATTCCACTGCGCGCGCAAGTGCCGAATATCTTCCACCGGTCTCGTGAGCTTGAGCCGGCCGCTCATGCGCAGGTGCACGACCAGATTGAGCGCATCGAGGGCAAACACCAGGAATTTCGCGCGGCGGTCGATGGCGGTGATGCGCTGGCCCGGCAGCAGCGCAGCAATCGCGTCCGGCTCTGGCTCTGCGACGGCGTGGGGATCGAGCAACGGCACCGCGGCAATCACGTCCTCGCAAAGGTGCGGCACCAAGCTGCGGCGAATGGTTTCGACTTCAGGAAGCTCAGGCACGGTTAGCCCATTACCTTTTCACCTTCTTGAGAACCGCTAAACTCCACCAACAGAGGAGCAGGCGAAACGCGGCAGCGGCACGTTACTAATAGCCGCTAGCGCAGGGATTCGCCGGTAAGGCGTAGCTCTCCCGGTAGGATCTCGACGTTCGTTACCCGTATCCCGTACTCCGTCCTGAAATATGTATCGAGTTTTTCATTCACCTCAGCGGTGGCCTCCGCCATATACCCTGCCGGCACGGGGAGGATGCCGATTCTTCCCTTCACCATATCAGCCTCTATCCTACCGTTACGCACGACGAGGCGGCCGCTCACCTGGACCGTAGTACGGAAAGGGCGCTGCAGCCTGCCCCGGATAATGAAGGCGTCTCGCTCGAACGTAAGGGTAATGTCCGTCATCTCGCCATCAGGGTTGTTTACCGCGATGGCTGCTTCGATCTTCGGGATCAACTCGCGTTCGGTAAGTGTCAGCATAAATTGCCCCGGCGCTGGGGAGGGACACAAGAGCGCAGGCATCGCAAGCGCTTCCATTTGCGGCGGCAGGCAAGAGACCCATGTCGTCAGCGCAGGCGGCTCTGCTACCTGCGTCGTGCCAGGGGACACTTGCGGCGCTTGAATCTCGCCGCCGCACTGCGCGAGGAGCAGCAGGCACGCGAGAACGGCTACCCCTTTAACCTGTGACCACATCCGCCCCATAGCGCAGCACCTTGGTACGCGGCATTACGTCTTCATTAACCCATGGTACAGAATCCACGGCGTTCGCGTTGGCAGCAGAGCGCGGCGCATGCCGCTGGCTCGGCGCTGAAGGGTGGCAGGCACCGCGCGGCGGCGTGGAGGTATGGGCTGCTCGCTTGCCTGTAGCGTTTTATGTTAGAGTTCCGCCTGACAATCAGGATTCGGGCACTACTTTTCGAGCCGTTCGCCGGTAACGATGATCTTGCCCGGCAATATCTCCACGCTGTCGATGCGCAATCCCTGCGTCTCACCGACATTCTCATCCAGGTACTCGTTAGCCTGCGCAGTCAGTTGGTCCCGCAACGCTTCCGGCATCGTCAATGCGCCCAACTTCGCCTCGGTAAACTCTATCCGCACAGTATCCTCACTGACGACGAAGTGCCCCCTCGCCTGGATGTTGGCGCGGAAGGGCGCGATGATCGTGCCGCTGGCCGCAAACGCGTCCTGCTCGAACGTGACCACCAGATTGGATACGGGCGGATTATCGAGTGAAGCGATGAGCTCACCCAGCAGCGCCGTAAGATCGCTATCGGCAACCTCGATGGTGAAGCGGCCGGGTTCGTCAGCCTGTTTGATGGCGTCCTCGGCTCGCTGGATTGCCGCTGTTTGTTCTGAGATTATTTCCGGAGTTGCCGTTGACCCTGGAACCGGCGTGCCGGACTCACTTGCGCCACCCTGGGTGGTGCGGGCTTGCGTTGATTCTCTGACGATTGTTGGCGTTGGAGTGGGCGCAACGCTTTGGCCAAAGAGCGCGCTCAGCCCCGGTACCTCCACAACGCCAATGCCCGCAAGCAAGATCACGCCCAAGAGGATGAGCAAGAGAAATAGGGTGAAGAACAGAACGGAAAGCGCCTTATAGGTTTGCCACAAACATCCCATAGATTTCATCCGGTTTCCTGAGCGGTCTCTGTCTTCATGGTACAATACCCGCGACGCAGGGCAATTGTGCCGGCCGGTATCTATTGGAACGCGCGGCACTGCCCGCAGCACACGTTCCAGCGCCGCTACTCGGGGAAAGCGCTCTAGTCCCAGATTCGGTCCATCCTTCGACCTTCGGCAGAGCCTGGACTGAGCCTGTCGAAGTGCTCAGGACAAGCCGGTGCTCTTCAACCTGTTACTTGCTCGTACACACTTACACTTAAAGGCTTGCCCAAACATGAAGGACGCTATGCCGGGGCAGTGCCCTGACAGTGCTGCAGCGATGTGGGTTAAAGGCTCCCAGACTTTGTCGCGCTTGGAGCGAGCGTGTCTCTGCGAACCGCGTAATCCGTCGCTAACTGCTCCCGAATGGGAGTTGCTTGCGGCATTCGGTCTCAGCACGATGGTTGCGGTGCGGCAGCGCATGGATGAACGGTCTATGCTCGCCGCTTACGATGGCGCGCCGAGTGCGCTCACGGAAATCCTGATCGAACACGTTCCGGTATTGTCGGAGCAGAGGCGCGTGCCAAACCGTGAGAGCGCGTGCATTGGAATGGAAGAACTACTGGAAACCAGCCTAGACTACGATCCGGAGAAGCTGCGGGTAACTCTACGTTTCACGGTTACGCGGCGGCGTGAGCGGGAAGGGGGCGCAGCACCGCAGGAATCCTCCCGGGGCCGGTTCTATGCCGTTACCTTTGGGGTGCGTGATGGTAGGGTCTTGCGACGGGAATACGACACGATCCGGCAGGCCCCCGATCTAGCCGTGGCGCAGCATGACGTTGCGGT
>VXOZ01000365.1:0-1132 GCA_009839775.1 Chloroflexota bacterium
CTATTTGAACAAATGGGCGGCGATTTGTCTACCCGCATAGTGACAGAGGACATTCGTCATTTATGAAATACGCGAGGCGCTCGATCGTCCAGCGTCACCTTGCTTGCCAAATAGACATATCGGGCTGAAGTGCAAACGCATCTTTTCAGGAAACGTGAGCCACAAGAGTTCAGCCTCGATCTGGATTCCGGCGTGCGCCGGAATGACGTAGAATAGCTTGCCGTCTACGCGCGCGGACGACTATTCTGCAACAGTGACCTACCACAGGAGCTGCCATGCCGTACTTCCGCGTCATTCTCGCGCTGTATGCCTCCGTGGCGATCATCAGCAGCGCCTCGATCCTCATCAAGCTGGCCGAAGCGCCGGTACTCATCATCGCCGCCTATCGGCTCGGGATTGCCGCGCTCGTGCTGGCGCCGCTAACGCTTACGTTACGCAGAGAGCACCTGTGGGCGCTGAGCCGCCGCGACTGGCTGGTGGCGGCGGTGGCGGGCAGTTTTCTCGGCCTGCACTTCATCGCCTGGATCGGCTCGTTGGAGTATACGTCCGTCGCCAGTTCCGTCGTGCTTGTTACCATCAATCCCATCTTCGTGGGTCTTGGGATGGTGGTGATCTTTCGCGAGCGGCTCCATCCGTTGCTCGTGTGGGGCATCACGCTTTCCGTTACCGGCGGCATACTTATCGGCTACAGCGACTTTCAGGTGGAAGGACAAGCCCTCTTTGGCGACATGCTGGCGCTGCTTGGGGCGGTGTTTCACTCCGGCTACTTGCTGCTGGGACAGCGTCTGCGGCGACGGCTCGATCTCCTGCCATATATCACCGTGGTCTACGGCATGGCGGCGCTGCTGGTACTGGCCGCGGCGCTGGCTACGCAACAATCATTCACCGGCTACGCGCCCGCAACCTATCTCGTAATGGTCCTCTTGGCGCTTGGACCCCAACTCCTCGGCCACACGGCGTACAATTGGACTCTGCGCTACGTCTCCGCCGCGGTCGTCGCCGTGGCAATCCTGGGCGAGCCGGTGGGCGCGAGCATTCTCGCTTACTTCATCCTGGACGAGCACTTGACTTTGCTCCAAGTCGCAGGCGGGGGTTTGGTCCTTCTAGGCATCTACCTCGCTCTGCGCACACA
>VXOZ01000365.1:1142-3715 GCA_009839775.1 Chloroflexota bacterium
ATCCATTGCAGATGGCTGCCAATGGTAGTTCTTGCCAGAGCCAACCACGTATGTTCAACGCGAAACTGGTTCTCTCAATGCGCGTGCCCTCCTTCTATAGGTAGTTTCGCGCGTCTCGCACAATTCAAGAAAAGGATGAAGCCTCATGAATTGCATCGTCATCTGTCTCGATACCTTTCGCGCCGATTGTATCCGGCACCTGGGCGCAGGTCATATGGAGACGCCCACCCTCGACGCCATGGCGCGGGACGGGGTCTGGTTCGAGAACGCGTTTGCCGAGGCGCTGCCGACCGTGCCCGCGCGGCGCTCGCTCTTTACCGGCATTCGCGGCTTTCCGTGGCGCTGGACGATTGACACCACCGGCTCCTCGCCGGGCGCGCCGGGCATGCCCGGCTGGCACGGCGTGCCGCCGCACCAGCAAACGCTGGCCGAGCGGCTCTCCCGCGCGGGCTATGCGACGGGCCTCGTGGCCGATACCTATCACCTCTTCAAGCCGACGATGAACTTCACCCGCGGCTTCATGAACTGGGAGTTCTTTCGCGGACAGGAGGCCGATCCTTACCGCTTGGGGACGGAGGCGGAACTGAACGCGGCGCGCTATACGTATAAGCCCGACAACGTGCCGTTTGGGCTGCGCCAATGGCTCTGGAACGTGAAGGACCGCCACACGGAAGAGGATTTTACGTTTGCCAAGTGCATGCGCCGTGCCATTCAGTTCATCGAAGACGGCCGAGACCACCATCCATTCTTTCTGTGGGTCGACTCATTCGAAGCCCATGAGCCGTGGCACCCACCCTTCGAGTACGCCGACGCGTATATGGACGCACCATGGCAGGGCATCGAGCCGATAAATCCCCGCGGCGAGCCGTTGACAGAAGCGGAACAAGAGCGAGTCAAGGCGCTTTACTACGGCTCAATCACATTCATCGACAAGTGGATGGGCGTATTGCTCAACCACCTGGCGGATACCGGCCTGCTGGATGAGACCATCATTGTCTTTACGTCCGATCACGGCACGCAGATGAACGAGCACGGGGTATTCGGCAAGGACCCGAATCACATGAATGCCTACAACACCCGCGTGAACATGCTCGTGCGCCATCCTGAAGGGCCGCGAGACACCGTGATCACGCCTTTTGTGCAGCACATCGACGTGGCGCCAACGGTCCTGAACTGGCTCGGTGTGGCCCACGACCGAATGGACGGTGAAGACATGTGGCCGGTCGCCACCGCCGAACGCGACGCCCTGCGAGACTGGGTGCTCACCGTCTGGGGCTATGAGGCGAGCGTGCGCGACCACACCTGGAACGCGGTGGTGAACATCCAGGATGCCGACCCGCAGTGGAAGCTCTACCGCATCGACCAAGACCGGGATAACTTCGACGACGTGGCCGCCCAGCACCCGGACGTGGTGGCAAAGCAACGCGCGCGTCTGGAAGGCTTCTTAGGCGAACCGCTCCCGGCCCGTCTGCCGGGCCAACACCCGGGCAGCCCCTATCCGCTGATGGATTTTACATCGGCACGTGCGCGATTTTAGTGGCGATCAACCCTGAATTTCAGGGGAGTGCAATTAAACGAGACGTTAACTACACGCGAAAACGGTCCGTTTGTGAAAGAAAATCGGCTTTCTCGTTAACAAACTCAGCCAAAGCCATTATACTAAACGTGC
Organism: Chloroflexota bacterium; assembly: GCA_009839775.1. Lineage (GTDB taxonomy): Bacteria > Chloroflexota > UBA11872 > VXOZ01 > VXOZ01 > VXOZ01. The sequence continues at coordinate 2,812 of VXOZ01000365.1, forward strand.
AGTTAATAGCACCTGAAGCCATCGGTTCTAGTAGACTAAAGTGCGAAACTATCCCAATTCCCCAGCCCGATCCGGGCAGTACATGAAACAGGGAACTAGCTATCGAGCATTCTTTCCTGCTTCTCTGCCGCCCGACCCGCCAGTCCAAATCGATGGAGAGCTACAGGCTTTGCTCTCCGAAGCAGATCTTTCGTTAGGGCGACTAGACGGATCGATTCAGACACTGCCTGATCCTGATCTCTTCGTGCTGATGTACATCCGCCAAGAAGCATTACTATCAAGCCAGATTGAAGGTACACAGAGCACATTGCAAGATGTGCTGGCTGCTGAAGCAAGAATTCTCTCGCCGGGCCCACTAAGGGACGCTAGTGAGGTTATAAACTACATTCAGGCAATGCGATTCGGCCTCGCCCAACTCGAGAATCTACCTGTTTCAGTGCGTCTGATTCGGCAAATTCATGCCCGCCTCTTAGAAGGGGTCCGTGGATCACATCTTACTCCTGGTGAGATTCGGACCAGTCAAAATTGGATTGGAGGAAGTAACCTTAGGGAAGCCGTATTCATCCCGCCACCTCCAAGCGAAGTGCCTCGCACTCTAGGAGAACTGGAGAAGTTTCTCAATGATCCAGGAAACCTCCCTACCCTGATTTGGATCGGACTTGCCCATGCCCAGTTCGAGACTATTCATCCCTTCCTAGACGGTAACGGACGCGTGGGCCGACTCCTCATTACGTTTATGCTCTGCGAGCGCGGAGTCTTACTTAAGCCAGTTCTCTATCTCTCCTATTTCTTTAAGAAGAATCGTCACCAATACTACGAAGAACTGCAATCAGTACGTGATTCCGGCAGCTGGGAGCAGTGGCTTGGATTCTTCTTGCGCGGCGTCATAGAAGTAAGCAAAAAA
>VXOZ01000186.1:0-2599 GCA_009839775.1 Chloroflexota bacterium
TCCTCGCTCGGTGCATACGTTCCCCGTTGAAGGCACCTGGTTCCCTGACGCGTTTCAAGGACCGCTTGGCGACTTGATCGCAGCGGCCGCGCACGGGCGCGAGCCGGCGGTGACGCCGCGTGACAATCTCAATACGATTGCTATGACGGCCGCGGCGATCCGTTCGAGCAAGAGCGGCCGCGTGGTCGCGCGAGAAGAGGTTATGGCCTAGCGGCGCGAGCCTAGACCGGGCCCCCATCTGGGTAAACCTAGTCTCGAATTCACCCACGTGTAATCTGTGGAAAGATACGCAGCAGTATCTGCCAATTAGAATGTGCCTATAGAGGCTGATTCCCTAAGGAGAAGTGATTACAATGGCGGCTTTGGCTAAACGGGCAATTGTGATTGGCATCGACGGCGCGAGCATGGAAATTGTGCGCTATATGGCTGCGCAGGGCGCAACGCCAAATCTCAAGCACCTGATGGACACCGGCGCGTGGCGGCCTATGCTGGGAGTCTTTCCTACGCTGACACCGCCCGGCTGGACTTCGATTGCTACTGGCGCTTGGCCGGGCACCCACGAGGTGATGGATTTCAACATTCGCGTGCGAGGCAAGCCGCTAACGGAGACGGTGTGGGGAGTCAATACGCAATTATCTAAGGCCGAGTACTTCTGGAATACGCTGGAACGCGCGGGCAAGACGCCGATTCTGGTGAAGTGGGAGATGTCATGGCCGCCGACAATCACAAAAGGCGTTCAGGTCGAAGGCACCGGCCCCGGCGTGGCGAACCATCATCAGATTGCGGGCTATCATCTCTGGGTTTCGGGAGATTGGCAGCCGCGCCCCATCGGCGGCGCGATAGATGCAGAGGCCGTGGACCCCAGCACGATTCAGGCGGGCGAAGATGTTGATCGCGTCGAGCTTCGACCTGCTGACTGTGATCAGTGGTCGCACGTGCCGGAGTCGGTAAAGCCGCCACTGGAAGTGGAACTTACAGTTCAGCCCCTTGCGCGCGGCCGCTCCGACTTGACCGCTTGGGGTACGGAAGGGGCTGTGCCACGCACGTTCTACGGTCTCGTCTACGCCCAGTCAGCAGCCGGATACGATAGGGTGCGCGTGTGCGTGAGCCGTGACGCCGGCGAGCAGGTAGCCGATCTCGCCGTGGCCGACTGGAGCGACTGGTCGCGCCAAGAGTTCACCATCGGCAACCGTACGCTCACGGGGTACGTGCGCTTCAAGCTCATTACGCTGACGGACGATGCCGGTACCTTTGAACTCTTCATGCCGCAGGTGTGGGCGACAGAGGGATATACGTACCCCGCAGACGTGGCAGCAGAAATCGACACCCACGTCGGCCCGTTCTTGCAGAATCCAGCGCGCGATACCCTGGGTCTGGTTGATGACGAGACATTCTTCGAGCTCGTAGACGTGCACCACGATTGTCTCGCAGACGTGGCGCAACATCTCTGCGCAACACGTGACTGGGACGTGCTGTTTACAGAAGTGCACTCTCTCGACTACGGCAACCACTTCTTTATGGCCCAAACTGACCCACGCTGCGGGGCATCGGAAAGTGTCATTGCACGTTCGCGCGAGGGCATGACCCGGATTATCGCCTCTGTAGACCGCTGGGTCGGTAGGCTGCTGGAGTTGCAGGACAGCGAAACAGTTGTCGTAGTAACTTCCGACCACGGCGGCACGCCGGACTTTGTGCCGCCCATTGAGGCGGCGGACGTGCTGAAAGAGGTCGGCTTACTGGTCACCGATCCGGCTACGGGAGAGATCGATCTCAGCAAGAGCGTGGCCATTCCGGTAGGGACGATTCATGTCTTCATCAACCTCAAGGGACGCGACCCCGGCGGGATCGTCGAGCCGGAGGACTTCGAAAAGGTGCAGCAGCAGGTGATTCATGCGCTTACGACCTACATAGACCCCAATACCGGCAAGCAGCCGTTCGCCTTGGCCGTCACACGTGAGAACGCCGAGATGCTCAACCTGTGGGGCGACCTGGTAGGCGATGTGGTGTGGGCGGTGCATCCCGAATTCGATGCCTGCCATGGCCGCCATTTGCCCGCGGTCAGTTTGGGGATCGGCGGGCAGCACACCACCTTCATCATCAACGGCCCCCACGTCCACAGCGGATTGGCCTTGCAGGGGCAGGCGCGCAGCGTAGACATTGCGCCCACGCTTGCCTACCTCTTGGGTGTGCCCCAACCCCGCGACGCCGAGGGGCGCGTGATCATGGAGGCGATTGAGACCTAAGCGCCGTGCCCGATATAGTGTCTGCCTTTTGCGGCAAGAAGCGGGGGACAAGCCCCCGCGCTACAAAGACTTAGAGCAGTCCGAGCGCCTCTAGTCCTTCGCGAACACCAGCTTCCTCCTCGGCAGTTACTTCCGGCAAAGGCCCGCGGACCGGACCGGCGGGAAGTTCTAGCATGCGCAGGGCCGCTTTGCAGGGACCCACATAGCCGGGGTCGTACTCCAAGTACCGATTCAGGGCTTGCAGTTTCAATTGAAGCTGCCGGGCCTCTTCAAATTCCTCGGACTGCACCGCGTCATAGATTGCCACCATCTCGCGCGGAATCACGCAGGCGGCAGTCGAAAAGATGCCGGTGGCG
>VXOZ01000186.1:2609-3689 GCA_009839775.1 Chloroflexota bacterium
TGGGGCCGGAAGCCAGAGCGGGATAGAATTGTCTGTCTATCCCCGTAAGCACTGCCACCTTGTCACCGTTCATGCGGATGTTCTCCATGAGAATGCCAAAGTCGGCGTTACTCTGCTTCAGCCCAATCACATTGGGCACGGCAGCCAAACGGTCAATCAAGGCAGGCGTGATTTCGTTGCCTGTGTAGAGCGGGTTGTTGTAGAGGACCAGCGGCAGGTCAACCTCAGTCGCGATGATTTCGTAGTGCGCGAAAAGGGCATCTTCCGAAAGCTGGAAGTAGTAGGGCGCGGTAACGATGAGGCCATCCGCGCCGACGGCTTGCGCATCGTGACCCAGGAGCACCGCTTCCCGTGTGCCGGCGGCCGCGGTTCCCGCAATGATGGGAATGGCGCCATTGGCTTCCTCTACGATGGCCGCGGTTACGGCTTTCTTCTCGTCCGGCAGCATGTGCGGAAACTCGCCGTTGCCGCCGGTTGTCATAATGCCGTGGACACCGGCATCGATGAGAAACCGCGTGAGTTGCTTTGCCCCATCTAAGTCAACGTCCTGGTTGTCTTGAAACGGTGTAACGATAGCGACGACAACGCCGCGCAGGGTTTCGGCTGTGAGCGCCATGGGTCTATGCCTCAATTCTCAATGTGCGGTTGCTTTTAGACGAGTATACACTCCTCTCGGCGATGGAGTGGAGTAGTGGATCTAGAATAGGGGCAGCCCGGAATGTGAGCACTTCGGCAACGAGGCGGCTTGGGGCTTTGTCCAGAATTGTGTTTACGCTTGGCGTCAAGAAGCGGGGGACAAGCCCCCGCGCTACGGCGTGTTAATGGAACCCGATCTATTCTGCAAGCGCAACCTTACCGACGGCAGGTCCCTTGTCATGGCTTGGACAATGATTACACGTTCTGTAGGGCGCGGCACGCTATTAGCGTATTGAATCAGACTCGTGCCCCAGCATGGGGCTATAGAGATCTGTCCGCCGGTCGAGCCACGTGTGATTGAGATCGTTGCGGTGCTTGGCTCTGCGGGCCGTCGAGAGGTTCATTTGGGCCACCAGGACCTCCTCGCCATCGGTGCTGGCGGGC
>VXOZ01000231.1 GCA_009839775.1 Chloroflexota bacterium
AGGTGGCAAACTTGCGGGCTACGGGGGAGAAGACGTCTGCGGGCGAGACGCCCGCACTCCCGGCGAGATGCAAACCTGCGCTACCGGAAATGTAAGGCAATGAGAGTACCATGTTCCTTGCCAAGAAAGTTAATGCGACAGCATTGGGAACAAGCCCCCGCGTACGAAAGATGAAGCGGCGCACATTCCGCCAATCCCGCGCAAGCGAGAATCTGCGGGGTGCACCATTCAAGTCTCAGTAAATGTCTTCTCGATTGAGACTGAGACCGCTCAGCGATGCCACTCGGCGATGTTCCACGTCTCGCCGTCCCAGGCGTTGATCCTGACCCCCTGCAACGTATGCAGGGTTGCCGAAACCGAGCCCCGGTTCACGAGGGGAATCGCGTAGTAGTTCTGAATGAAGATATCGTTGAGTTGCTGTACCAGCGCCTCGCGTTCCGGCCCAAGCGGGGTTTGGGCGAGTTGGGCGAAGAGTTCATCGTACTCCGCATTGCACATGCGGGCGTTATTGCCGCTGGACCACCCATTGTCACGTGTCTGGACATTACTGCAAAGTCCTCTTGAGAGGTATTGCTGAGGGTCTATTCCAGAGCTCTCGGTGTACATCTGTACGTCCGCGAAGAACCGGAGGTACGACTCCTCTTCGTGGACGGCCGGGTCGCCGCCGAAGAAGAGACCGGCGTCGTGTTGAATGAGTACGGTCTCGATTCCGATCTCGCGCCACCACCCTTGGATCAGGGCTTGGGTAGCCTGCCGGATGGAGTTTTCGGTGGTCTGATACGTAATCCGCAGCGGAACGCCATTGTATTCGCGAATGCCGTCGCCGTTGCTGTCGACGACACCATTCTCGTCTAGCAGTTTCTTGGCGCCGGCAATGTCTTGCACCAGACAGTCTTCATTCGCAGTCGAAGCATAATTAGCAGGCGCTACGATCAGGTTGCAGGCGGGCGTCGCGGTGAAACCATAGAGTTGCTCAGCGATGATTGTGCGGTCTATCGCCATGGACATCGCCTGGGCAATCGGCGTGAACGTCAGGAACGGGTGGGGGTTCTGTCCAGCGAGATACTCCGAGCGGTCGTCGCCAAGTGCGGGGTCCGGGTTTGTCTGGTTCAGAACGATGCGCTCGACCCGACTGGCGAACACGTTGGTAACCTTACCGAGTCCGTTCGCTTCCATCTCCCGCAGAGTGTCCGGCTCCACCTGCATGTTCCACGCGTGATCGACGTCACCGGTCACGAGGACGGACCGCGCCGCCTCCAGCGCGTCCCCGCCGCCCTGCAAGACCACCCGGTCGAAGTAGGCCGGTTCCCCACGGTAGTAGGGGTTGCGCTCGTACATCGCGCCTTCGTTGGCCGTAAACGTCACGATGCGGTACGCGCCGGTGCCTAACGGCAGAGTGTTCTGCGCTTCACAGGCCCTGGCGGCCGCGCCGACGCAGTCGGCAAACTGGGCCTGGCTGATTATGGGCGTGTCGGCGCTGACAAAGGCCATGTAGGGATAGGGCGTCGGTTTGTCGAAAGTAATCTTCACCGTGTGCTCATCGAGGACCTCAACAGCGACGATGCCGCCAAACGTGTCTCGCTTGGTGCAGCCGGTCGCTTCATCGGCACAGTAGCGCCACGTGAACACCACGTCCTCGGCCGTCATGGCGCTGCCGTCCGACCAGCGCACGCCTTCTCTCAACTGCCACGTGATCGTCAGCAGGTCTTGAGAGACGCCGCCGTTCGCGAGCGTAGGGATTTCCACGGCTAACCTTGGCACGAGGTTGCCGTCCGGAGCGTAGTTGGCCAACGGCTCCAAAGTAATCGCGCCCGCGTCTCTATCCTTGAAGCCGGCGGCGAGGTAGGGGAACGGCAAGGAGGGCGCTTGCCAATAGCGAATGGTAAGGACTTGCTCCTCCGGAGTTGCCGGAGGCGCGGGCGCTACCGTGCCTGGCGCCATGCCTACGTCGCTGCACGCAACGAGCAGAAGTGCGATGAAAGTTGCGAAGGCTGGCAGGATAAAGCGACTCACGGCAACAAACTCTCCTTTGAGGTTAGCCGATTTGATTGTCAAAGATGTTTTGGGCAGACTCAACTTTGTGCTCATACGCCAGGGTGCGCCGGGAAGCCACGCATAACGCGGCAGCGCCTAGCGCGCTGTCGCCGCGGCAACCCCGGCGTTTGCCTTCGCCACGTACGGCGACATGTAGTCCTGGAATTGCCGCGCGTAGGCATCCAGACTATCCAGGTTGCCGCCGTCGCGCAGGGATGAGCACATTTCGTAAGCGACCGTGCCGGTGTAGCCCGTCTCGATGAGGGTGTCGAAGAATGTCCCGTAGTCGATGAGACCTTCACCCAGCGGCACCCCCAACATGCGGGCGGGTTCCTCAACGTAGTTCACCAGCGCGGGCTCGTAGCGGTAGCGCGGCAAGGCGACATAGTCGGCGACCGTTGTGTAGGCCGTAAAGGGGGCCATGCGGCGCACGGCCGCCGCCAGTTCGTTACCGTGCAAGCCTTGTACCGCCGGTGACCAAGCATCGAACGCCGCGCGGCAGTTGGGGTGGTCTACTTCGGAGAGGAGTTGGTACATGCTCTCGTAATCCACGGCGATGTCGTGGTGATTTTGCACGGTGAGCACAACACCAAAGTCCGCGACCAGTCGTGCCGCTTCCTGCAGGCCGGTGACCACACTCGTCCAACCCGCGTCGTACGAGAGGCCGTCACGGTTGTAGCCGGTGAAGATGCGAATCGCGGGACAGTCGAGATCGTGGGCCAAGGCCGCCAGTTCGGCGATATAGACGATTTGGTGTTCCCAGAAGGGTACGTCGGGCCGTTCGGGGCCGACCGTGAAGTCGTTGTATCCCGCCAGCGAGTGCACGCTCAGGTCGTGTTCCGCCAGCAGCGCGCGCAGCGCCTGCCGCTTCTCGGGTTGATGCGACGGATAGTCGAGCAGCGAAAGATGGGGGCGTTTGGCGACGAGCATGACGCCTTTGAAGCCAAGCGCCGCCGCGCGGGGGATGAACTCCTCCAAGCTGAGCCGTTCTTGGCCGGGCCACACGCCCGCGTAACTCACCGAATGTAGAGCCAGATTCATTGGAAATCTCCCCTATAGAGTGTGCTTGATCTCTATGTTATCGTGGATGTCTTCAAGGCACAGCCTAGCAGAATGTTCTATTGGCGCGCTACGAAAGCCGCTTCTCCTCACTCGGTTCTGCGTCGGTCATCGCGTTGTCTTCTGCCTGGCCGTTCTCCGCCATGTCTGGCATTGGGCCCGTTTCAACCTGCGTCGCCACGGCGGTATCCGCCTGAGCGACAGTTTCAGTAGTGGAAACCTCCGAGCTGTTGTGGGGAGCATCGACGGAGTTGGCTGCCGCGCCGTGCAGGGGAGGCTCTCCATTTGCTGGCGAATCCACGTCGCGGGACGCATCCGGCGCTGCGGCGGATTTGCTGGCAGTCTGCAAGGCTGAGGGAGGTGGTGGCAGTGACGAGGTCCCGGATCGCTGCGGAGCATCCGCCGGAGAATCACTGGCTTGGCTGCTCTCCGCTGCGGCTTCTGAGGCCGTGCCGGGCGCGCTGCCGGTAGCTTGCGCGGTATCCGTGGCAGTTGAACTGCTGCCTTCCAGCGAAAGCTGTGCCACGCGCAGCAGGAGCGCCCGCAAGACATCGTTCTCAGAACGCAGCGAGCGCAGGAACTCCTCCTCGA
>VXOZ01000482.1 GCA_009839775.1 Chloroflexota bacterium
CTCGCGGAGGGGCGTGAACGCGCCGGTGTAGGTGGCCGGATTCGAGCGCGGCGTGCGCCCGATGGGCTGCTGGTTGATGTCGATGACTTTGTCGATGTTTTCCAGGCCCAGAATGGCGTCGTGGGGGCCGGGACGCTCGCGGCTGTTATAGATTTCCTGCGCCAAGCGGCGGTAGAGTACGTCGATGACTAGCGAACTCTTGCCGGAGCCGGAGACGCCGGTCACACCGATGAGCCGGCCCAGCGGAAAGTCCACGTCGATGCTCTTGAGATTATTGGCGCGAGCGCCTTTGACCGTTATTCTTGCTCTTCCCACGGGTCCTGACCCCGCCGTAACCGTTCGTCCTGAGCTTGTCGAAGGACCGCGCCGTTCACGCGGCACTTCAATCACGCGCCGGCCCGTCAGATAGTCCGCCGTCAGGGACTCATCCACCGCCATCACATCCTCCAGTGGTCCCGCCGCCACCACGCGGCCGCCGTGCTCGCCCGCGCCGGGCCCTATGTCGATGACGTGATCGGCAGCGCGGATCGTCTCCTCGTCGTGCTCCACCACCAGCACCGTGTTGCCCAAGTCGCGCAGGCCGCTGAGCGTTTGGATCAACCGGCGGTTGTCGCGCTGGTGCAGGCCGATGGACGGCTCATCCAGGATATAGAGCACGCCTACCAGACCGGAGCCGATCTGGGTCGCCAAACGGATGCGCTGGGCCTCACCGCCGGAGAGTGTGGCCGTAGCACGGTCCAAGGTGAGGTAATCCAGCCCGACGTTTTCCAGGAATTGCAGCCGCGCTTGAATCTCCTTGAGTATCTGGCGGCCGATCAGGCGTTCCCGCTCGCTGAGCGGCAGGGTCGCAAACCACGCGCGGGCGTCCTTCACGGCGAAAGCGGTGACCTGAGCAATTGTGTAGGCGTTGACGGTCACGGACAAGCTTTCCGGCTTCAGGCGCGCGCCCTGGCAGGCGGGGCACGGCTGCACGGTCATGAAGCGCTCGATCTCCTGGCGCATGTAGTCGGAATCCGTCTCTTTGTAGCGCCGTTGCAGGTTGGGGATCACCCCTTCAAAGTCCACGGTGAACGTGCGGGTGTCGTCGCGAGCCGCCTTCACGGTTACCGGTATGCGTTCTTCCGTGCCGTTGAGGAGAATGTCGACATGCTCTGTTGCTAGTTCCGCCACCGGCGCGCGCAAGGAAAAACCGTAGTGCGCCGCCACCGCCTTCACCACTTGATAGAGGTAGGAATCCTTGGCAGTGAGCCGCGACCACGGCAGGATGGCGCCTTCCAAAGGCGAGAGTCGCTTGTTCGGCACGATGAGATCGGGATCGAACACCATGGTCGTGCCGATGCCGGTGCACTCCGGGCACGCGCCGTGAGGACTATTGAAGGAAAACGTGCGCGGCTCCACCTCGCCCAGGGAGATGCCGCAGTGCACGCAGGCGAACTGTTCGGAGAAGAGGAGTTCCACCTGTCCGGGACTGGCGTCGACATCTTGTCCGTCATTCCCGTGAAAACGGGAATCCATCTTCTCTTCGCTTCCGTCAATTGCGGAGCCCAGTGCATCCCCGTCGGATGGACTCCCGCTTTCGCGGGAGTGACGGTCAACGGACGGTCTCCCGGCTGCGGCAGAATGTCGGCCAGCCCCGTTCACAATCACAACCCGCACCACACTCGACCCCAAGCGCAGCGCTGTCTCCAATGAATCTGCCACCCGCGTCTTGTCGGTCTCACCGCCCCGATTTATTAGCCGGTCAACCACGATCTCGATGGTGTGCTGCTTATAGCGGTCCAGGGTGGGCGTCTCGTCCAGGTCGTAGACCGTGCCGTCCACGCGCACGCGCACGTAGCCCGCCTGCCGCGCGTCCTCGAACACCTGGCGGTACTCGCCTTTGCGGTCCTGCACGATGGGCGCCAGGATCATGTAGCGCGTGCCGTCGGGCAGGTCGAGCAGCGTATCGACCATCTGCTGGACGGTCTGTTGGGAGATTTCGCGACCGCATTCCGGGCAGTGCGGCACGCCGATGCGGGCAAAGAGCAGGCGCAAGTAGTCATACACTTCCGTCACCGTGCCGACGGTAGAGCGCGGGTTGCGGCTGGCGCCTTTCTGGTCGATGGAAATGGCAGGCGAAAGGCCGTCGATGTGGTCCACGTCCGGCTTTTCCAGCATGCCGAGGAACTGGCGGGCGTAGGCGGAGAGCGACTCCACATAGCGCCGCTGCCCTTCGGCAAAGATGGTATCGAACGCCAAGCTCGACTTGCCGGAGCCGGAGAGTCCGGTAATGACCACCAGCTTCTCGCGGGGGATGTCGAGATCGATGTTTTTCAGGTTGTGTTCGCGCGCGCCGCGGATGCGGATGTACTCTTCAGCCATGGGATAAAGGGATGCCTCTGCCTGCGTTTTCCGAAACGTGCGTCTTGGGTGAAGACCACGTAACGAGGAGGTTTAGACCATAGCAGTCCGGCGGAACAGTCTCTATGGTACCACGAAACATCACCGTGGAGCAGTCTATTGACACTCAGAATCACATTCAGTACCATCGGCGTAAGCGGAGGTGTGTATGGGCACTTCATGAGCCCAGTTAGGCCATAGACCCCCCATTCATAAGGAGGAACACGGTCATGAAAGAGACACGACTTTCACGCAGAACGGTACTGGCGGCGGTGCCGGTAGTTGGCGGCGCGGCGTTCCTCGCCGCCTGCGGCACGGCGCAGGTTGCCGCGCCGATGGAAGAGCAGGCAGCGCCCGAGGAGAAAGCCGAAGCCGCACCGGCGCCGGCGGAGGACGTAGAACTCACCTATCTCTCCCGCGATTCCGATAGCGCCACTGTTAAGGTGCGCGCGCTCTTTGACAAGTTCGAGGCGGCCAACCCCAACATCACCATTACGATCCAGAATATGTCCAGCGGCGATGAGGCGAAGACGAAGCTGCTGCTCCAGGCGGCGTCGGGTGTGCCCATCGACTTCTTGCGCACGAGTTGGGGTTCCTTCGCCGACCTTATCGAAGGCGAAATCCTGTCGCCCTTGGACGACTTCTTCAAGGCCGACGGCCTGGTGCCGTCTGAGCACTTTCTGCCAAACGCTCTGACGCACTGGACTGTCGGCGGGGTCCTGTATGGCTGGCCCGGCTCCGGCAATTGCGACGCCGTGATTCTCAATAAGGCGCTGCTGGACAATGCCGGGCTTGAGCCACCGCCCATTGATCCCACCGACGCGTCCTGGAATATGGAGAAGTTCTTGGATTATGCCAAGGCCATGACAAACGGTACCGAGCAATTTGGCCATAACGGCGGCGTCTCCGCTTCCGACGGCACGCGCGGCCACCAGCGCGGCGCGTATTTCGGCCAGATTGCCTGGGACTACGATCGCAGTGTTGCCGTGATGGACCATCCGAAGTTCGTCGAGGGGCTGGCGTATTGGGTAGACCTCAAGCTCAAGCACCGCGTGGTGCCGCTGCCGGAGGACGCCGAGGGTCTGGGCGCGGCCGGTACCGGCCGGCGCGCCCTCTGGGAGTCCGGCAAAGTGGGCATGACCATCACGAACGGCTACCGGCAGGTGGAATTTGAGGCCATCGGCGCGACCCTGCCGTTTAGCGCAGAGAAGAATATCTCCGGCCGCTCCTGGTTCCCGGCAATCCTCATCGGCTTTAGCC
>VXOZ01000038.1 GCA_009839775.1 Chloroflexota bacterium
GGTGGTGACGGGGGGAGCGGGTGGCTTGGGGCTGGTGGTGGCCAAGGCATTGGCCGGGGCGGGCGCTACCACCTTCGTATGCGATGTCGACCCTGTGGCGGTGGGGGCGCTTCCTTGTCATCTTGATGGAGCGACCGTGGATGTGGGCGATGCCGAGGCGGTTGCCGCTTGGCTGGATCCGATCGCGGCGGAGGGGGTGGATGTCCTGGTGAATCTGGCGGGTTCGGGGGGACCCACCGCGCCGGTGGAGGAGATCGATCCCGCGGAGTGGCGTAGGTGTGTGGAGGTGACCCTTTCGGGGCAGTTCTATTGCGCCCGACGGGTGACTCCCGCCATGAAAGCGCAAGGCGGCGGAGCGATCGTCAACATCACCTCCACGGCCGGACGGATGGGGATGCCGAACCGCTCACCCTATGTTGCGGCCAAGTTCGGGGTGGTCGGGTTGACCAAGACCTGGGGGATGGAGTTGGGCCGGAACAACATCCGGGTGAACGCCATAGCGCCCGGTTCGATCATAGGCCAACGCGTGGACCGGGTGATAGACGCCCACTCCCGGGTCGAAGGGATCAGCCTCGAAGTTGCCCATGCGATGTATGTCCAGGGCACGTCGATGGCAACTTTCGTCAGTCCCCAGGAAGTCGCTGACCTGGTGCTCTATCTGGCCGGCCCCTCAGGACGCCATCACAGCGGCCAGGTGATCGGGGTCGACGGCCACACCGAGACCCTGTTTCCCCGGTTCCCCTAGGCCGGACCGGCCGGATGGAGTATGACGGGGTGCCCCTGGAGACCCAATCCCAGCGCGCTGGCCAGGGCTACCACCATCACCGGTGGGGGTCGATGCCGTCTGGCAGGATGTTCTGACAGGCGCTGACGACGAGGACGCCCATAGCGAGCATCGGTAACCGCCCAGCCCCAGAAGAGAAGGCCAGCTCGAAGATGACGATCCCCACGCCAATCCCATTCGACGGGCGGCAACACCGGTGTCTGAACTAGGTTGGTCTGGGTGACTGTCGGGTTAGTGAAGGTTCCGGATCCAGTCAACCCCGTACCGAGACACCCGTTGAACCACCTGAGCCTTTTCTTGAAGAATCGCACCGATGCTTCCGGGAAACTCTCTTATGGTGTTGTAATCGTCCTTATCGAGGATCATTACGGTCAGAGCGGTGTGTTTCATTACCTCCCGTGCGAACTCTCGAGCATCTTGGGTTACACGGCTGTTAGCTAGTATCAATACCTGGTTGGCCTTGGTTATGAGAGCAATGCCGACTTCCTTTGCTATGTCCTCAAGAGTCACCAGCCCACCAGGTTTATTCTTACATTGGATTTGCCATCGGGTAGGTACTCCACCAACCGTGCCTGCCATCAGCACGTCAACCTCAGCTCTTCCAGTTTCAGCTGCAGCCCTTTTTCGCCAAGCAACGAACCGGAGACCCAACAATCGCATGATTCTGATGGCAAAAGCCTCCAGAGCTTCACCCTTGACGTGTTTATCAGGAGATTCGAGTTCACTATAGATGTCTTCTGGTCTCCGCAAATAATACGCTGTAAGGGATGGATCTAGACTTCGCGTTGTCTCCTGTACGAATTTGTGTAGTATGGACCTCTTGAATAGGGAGGTTGTGCGTAAGTGAGAAGACTTTCCACTAGCTGTGCCGCCGGTGCGATACTCTATTAACCCCGCTTCCTGAAGTGGCTGAAGATAGCTTTTTGGCAGATTACTTCGATCCAAACGTCTCCCAAGAATTCTGTCTCCCAAGTCTCGAACGGATGCGGCGGGGTACCAGTCAGAGGGATCTATCCTGCAAAGTGCTTCCAAGTAGGCTTTTTGATCCTCTTCCAGCCAGGCAATTTGCGCAATGGTGCTATCAGCCATTCCGAGTAGTCGGCGTTTAGCGAGGGGATTGACCTTCCAAGCATTGTGACGCCCAGGAGGGAACACTCCGGCCTTCGCGAGCCACATACGGATACTGTTAATTGCAGTGTTGTGTATGGTGACTCGGAATCCTTGATCGGTAAGGCACTCAGCCAGGGAGTCGCTGGTAATTCTCCTGCCATCGAGTTCCATTTGTTGGGCAGTCTCAACTACACGGAGTCCACCTAGAGATAAGAGAATGTGGCGGGCGAAAGCATCATGGAGTTCATCATCTGTTTCTGTGTCTAGAAGCTCCACAGTTAAGTCGGTCGCCTCGTGAGTCTTGGGTTCGAGGAGTCCATATTGGACAGCGGCCTCTATGGGGAGGCTTTTTCGCCTAGGTGTCAAGTCGCGGCCAATAGGAGCTATCCGGACAGAGGGCGACCAAATGGCTTCAAGCATCTGATCTCTGTCGCCGCTGTGTTGGGTGAGCACATTGAGAAACGGCCTGAGGGCTACCAAATCGGGTGAGAATTGAGTGCCAACAGGAATGTCGCTTGCTTTTCTGGCCAACAGTGTCCTTTAGGCCGATTCCTTTTGTTTGGCTGACGCGCGGCGCTGCCGATATCCCCGTCCCCCGTCTTGCTCTAGTTTACTCGGCTCCTCCGTTGCACTCCACAATACTCCAGGTCGAGAAATCCTATACCAATTCCTGGCGTTGGTCTTTCCGTTATAGGGTCTATCGGAATCAAAACGTCCGATGGCGCCACGCAGGTATAGTTCCTCTAGCTCACTGCACATCCACTCGCGTTCAAGGGTTTCACACACCTCCGCTGTAACACAGCTGCCTGCAAAAGGATCTAAAACCAAGTCTCCTTTGTCTGTTAGCATGCGAATGAAGAACTCAGGAATCTCGGCCGGAAACCTTGCAGGATGCGGAGTGATACCCTCATCACCACAGTAACGAAGATACTTGCTATTACTATCTGTATTCGGCAGCGCCAATAAGTTGGGTGGAATGGCGGCTCCGTTGTCTGTTTTGAAATTCCTGCTAATGTCGTGACCAGAAGGCCGTCGTTTGGCTTGGTAACCGTTCTGGAAGAGCGTTATCATAGCAGAACTGTACGGCTGAAGTACCCTACGGTTGTTGGCTTTAGGCCAAGGTGTCTTAGACAACCACCAAACGGTATTGACAGCATCTTTGACCCGAATGCGTCGTATGTTAACCCATTCAGCAGGTGAGGGTAGTTTGGAGGGATTCCACCAGAAAAACTCTTGAGCGAGATGGAAACCGACCTCTTCAACTAGCATTATGGCCAACTTGAAGTGATATAGGCTACGGGTGGGAGTACCGGGTAGCCATGATCCTCCGATATCGATTACGAGGCTACCAGAGGTCTTTAGGACTCGTTGAAACTCCTTAGCAAAGGGACGAAACCAGTCAAGATAGTCTTGTTCGTCCGCATTACCATAGTCTTTCTTTCGCAACAGCGCATAGGGTGGGCTGGTGACGATGAGATCTACACTGTGGCTATCGAGTTGTTTGAGAACCTGAATGGAGTCGCCGAGAAAAATCTTTCCCAGGGTCGTGGTGAAGTACTCGGTAACAGGGGTTAGCTGGGCGTTCAAATCTTTGTGACTCATCTAAGCCATTGTGTCCAAGGCCTGTGACACAATCATAGGCAGACCCTGCAAGGAAGTGTCGGATTATGGCTTCACACCCGCTGCTCGGAGGACTCCCAGGTGTTTATCAGTTCGGCGAAGTGTCCGCCACGGCCGGCCA
>VXOZ01000255.1 GCA_009839775.1 Chloroflexota bacterium
CTTGGGCATTGGGCTTGCGGGATTCTGGTTGGGTCATCTCGCAGCGGAATACATAGGCGCCATCTTTCCACCGGTGGGGCTGCTCCACGCGGCGGAAGCTTCGGCCGCATGTATTACGCTGCTATATATTGCGGATTACGTGCGCAGTTGATACAATTTAAGTATAGAGAGCTAGTTTTAGGGCCTTTGTAGGCACATTTGAGCACAGGAAGGCAAGGAATGCCCAAGAATACGGGAAGTTTCATATTCGGCTTGACGTTTGGTGCGCTTTGCGGTGTGGTGATGGCACTGCTGCTGACGCCCCAGAGCGGGGAAGAGACCCGCGAACTCCTTGGCAAGAAGACGGATGACCTCAAGCGAGGCGCTGAAGACGCGGTTGAGCGTGCGCGAGAGAGCACTGCGGGCTTCGTGGAGCGCGGCCGCAGTATCGCTGAAGATGCGCAAACGCGGCTGCACGGACTGCACGCCACCGAGCAACCCGAGCCAGAGCCGCTGCCGGAGCCACAACCAGAGCCGCAGCCGGAGCGAGCGGAGAGCCAGGTCCAAGTCTGATCAGTCCTGCAGCAGCACGACGGTAGTCGCTCAAGGCTAGCCTAGAGGCACGTCGCTCATTCTGTAGCTTGGGGCAGGCCGATCGGCAAAGACAAA
Organism: Chloroflexota bacterium; assembly: GCA_009839775.1. Taxonomy (GTDB): domain Bacteria; phylum Chloroflexota; class UBA11872; order VXOZ01; family VXOZ01; genus VXOZ01. The sequence goes on from VXOZ01000255.1 coordinate 649, forward strand.
ACGGGGAGATACTGTATCGCAAAGCAATTGCCTCCCCAAGCCTTCCCGTGCCCACACGGGAAGGTGTTTTGTTTAATCTTGGTGTAGCCACGCCTTCTGCGCCGGGATGTCAGCACGCAGGTGGCCTTGCTACAGTCCGTTTTCGACCGAGAGGAAAGAGCAGTGTGAGCAATTGGCAGTGAGATCATCCCGTACGCAAAAAAGAGAAAGAGCTCCAGTCTGATGGGGATGCAAGCGACCTGATGAGGACGCAAGCGACGGCCAGAGTCGGCATCGTCGGCGGCACAGGCTTTGCGGATATCGAGGGGCTGGAAGACCGCCGGGACGTTCATATAGCAACCCCGTTTGGACCGCCGAGCGATGCGTATACGCTGGGCACGCTGCACGGTGTCCCTCTGGCCTTTCTCCCTCGGCACGGCCGTGGACATTACATCCAGCCCAGCGACCTGAATGCCCGCGCCAACATCTACGGTTTCAAGCGCCTTGGCGTCGAATTCCTCATCTCAATTTCCGCGTGCGGCTCACTGCGTGAGGAATTAGCCCCGCAGCATATTCTGGTGCCGGACCAACTGTACGATCACACGAAACGTCGCGTGAGCACCTTCTTTGGCGACGGCATCGTCGCCCATGTCGGCTTAGCCGAGCCGTTCTGTCCTGTGCTTAGCAGCATACTTTTCCGGACCGGCCAAGCGCTCGACATTACAATGCACAACGGCGGCACGTACATCTGCATTGAGGGCCCGCAGTTTTCAACGAAAGCCGAGTCGGAAGTCTACCGCGGCTGGGGCATGGATGTCATTGGCATGACCGCCGTGCCGGAAGCCAAATTGGCGCGGGAAGCGGAAATCTGTTACGCCACGCTTGCGTGCGTTACGGACTACGACGTCTGGCACGAAACGGCAGGCGAGGTAACTGTTGCAATGGTAATAGCAAATCTGCAGCAGAACGTCGATCACGCTAAAGAGATCGTGACGCATGCCATCACCGCGGTCCCGGATGAACGCAGCGCCTGTCAGTGCCCGGAGGCTCTCGCCAGCGCCATAGTCACCTCGCCGGACAGCATCCCGGCCGCCCAGCGTGCTACGCTAGATTTGATAGTCGGCAAGTACATTTGAGATTTGAAAGCGCATTGCCTTATGTCCACTAATGTAATGGGCGACCGGAGCTCATTTGCTGCGAGCTATGCGTATGTCGCCCGGAGGTATGCTCCAGCCACATGAGTATGCTGATCGTAGGCACCGTCGCCACCGACGATATCATCACACCCTTTGCCTCGGTTGAGGGTGTCCTCGGCGGGTCCGCGGTCTATGCCGCCACCGCCGGCAGTCTCTACGTGCCGGTGCGGATTGTCGGCGTAATCGGCATGGACTTTCCAGAGAGCTACATGGCCTATCTGAGGCAGAAGCAGTTTGACTTGCAGGGGCTTGAGATTCAGGAGGGCAAGACATTCCGTTGGGCCGGCAAGTATCACTTCGACATGAACACCCGGGATACATTAGCTACGGAACTCAATGTGCTGGCGAACTTCAATCCAAACTTGCCGGATCCCTACCGTGCAACGCCGTTTGTCTTTCTTGCCAACGTTGACCCGACCATCCAGCTGAAGACACTCGACCAGATGAAGAAACCTTCCTTGACAGTCTTGGACACCATGAATTACTGGATCGAGACACAGCGAGACGCGCTCACTGCGGTCGTGCGGCGTGCCGACCTCATCATGATCAATGACGAGGAGCTACGCCAATTTACCGGCGAACACAGTCTGTTGAAAGCTGCTCGTCACATGCTGGCGCTGGGACCGCGGGCGCTCATCGTCAAGAAAGGCGAGCACGGTGCGGCTCTGGTCACCAATGACGGATACTACTTTGCGCCCGGCTACCCATTGGAAGACGTCGTGGACCCAACGGGAGCAGGCGACTCCTTTGCCGGCGGCTTCCTCGGGTACATTGCCAAACAGAGGAAAATAACGGCACGAGAGTTGCATCGCGCGCTCATTCACGGCAGCGTGATAGCCTCATTCACTGTGGAGGACTTCAGCGTCGATCGCCTGAAGAGTGTAGCACTCCACGACGTGCAGCAACGCTACCAAGAGTTCGCCTCGTTCACTCATTTCGAAAGACTCGACTAGAGACAGCTTCAATCTAAGGAGATCAAGCATGGCGACCGCAGCGATTAGTAGTGATGTGAAAAACAAGAATCTAGCCGGCCAGGGCAAGCTGCGCATAGAGTGGGCCGACCGGATGATGCCGGTACTGCAACTCATCCGCGAACGCTTCGCAGCCGAGAAACCGCTGACCGGCGTGCGGATTGCCGCGTGCCTGCACGTTACCAGCGAGACCGCGAATCTTATGCGCACACTCAAAGAGGGCGGCGCGGATGCCGTGCTCTGCGCATCGAATCCGCTCTCGACACAGGACGACGTTGCCGCGTCGCTGGTGGAGGACTTTGGCATTCCGACATTCGCCATCAAGGGCGAGGACGAACAGACCTACTACCGGCACATTGCCACGGCCTTAGACCATGAACCGCACATAACGATGGATGACGGCTGCGATCTCGTAACGGTCGCCCACAAAGAACGACCCGAGATTCTGGGTACTATGCTCGGTGGCACAGAGGAAACTACGACCGGGGTCATCCGGCTGCGCAGCATGGAAGAGAACAACGTGCTGCGGTATCCCATCGTTGCCGTGAATGAAGCCAATACGAAACATCTCTTCGACAACCGGTACGGCACGGGCCAGAGCAGTCTGGACGGCATCCTGCGCCTCACGAATGTCCTGCTCGCCGGTCACACCGTAGTCGTTTGCGGTTACGGCTGGTGCGGGCGCGGCATTGCCGCGCGCGCGAAAGGCGCGGGCGCCAACGTGATCGTGACCGAGGTGAACCCTCTCAACGCGCTGGAGGCTGCCATGGACGGCTTCCAGGTCATGCCGTTGCTGGATGCAGCAGCGAGAGGAGACGTGTTCATCACCGTAAC
>VXOZ01000300.1 GCA_009839775.1 Chloroflexota bacterium
GGGGGTTTGGGCGGGGTGGCTGCTCTGCGCGGTCATCTTTACCCTGCCGCAGCTTGCCGTGCAGGGCCTCCATTGGCAACCGGCCGCGGCCCTGCTGGCTATGGGGGTTTACTTGACGGCGGTTCGTTTGCGCACTGGGTCGACCTATACCGCTACACTCGGCTATACTGGCTTTTCGGTCTACGTCGCGCTTTCGGTCGCCTTGGCGCAACTCGCCATTTCCTCATAGTGCGGCAGCAATTCATTCTTGCTGTAACGCCTCTTGCCACGAACGCCCTATTTTGCTAGGTAGGTTGCAACTACCGTGATGCAACTCGCGGTTCGCCGTCTCTACAGAGAGCGCAACACGCCTCTACCGCTGCCAAGGGCTTGAAGGCGGCGGAGACGCGCTGCTCATGTGAGAAGGGATCGGTTATGAGGGTATGCTAGCTTGACTCTCTCCAGAATTGCGCAGGCACGGCAGTGTGTTTACGAGCGAGTTTCGCAATGCCGCGCGAGGAATCGAGCGTCAGTTCTCGACCTACGTGTCTGCGCCGCTCCGCCAGAGATAACGGCCCGTCGCAGCCAATACCAAGACAATAAGCGCATCAACGAACGCCCAAACGACCACGTTGGCGACCGACTCGCCTTCCGTACCGAGATTCAAGAACGTGAACCAATTCGAGAAGAACCACAGGGCCACGAGGGCGGTACCGTACACCGCCACATTCGCCTCCACGTATTCGCGGCTAATGGCCTGATCCGTTTCCCGTGTCAGAGCGAACTTGCGCCGGAGATGTACAACCAATGCGATCACGATTGCGAGCGCAATCGGCCAGTCCAGAACGCTCCACACGTCTATGACGTCCAATGTTTCGCGATAGAAGGAATTGAAGACAAAGTGCACAGCCACAAGGAGTGCGACGCCGAGGAGGTAAACCGCCAGCAACTTCCGTATAACGTCCACAAGCAATACTCCTTTCATCAGTGTGAGGTGCCAAGCAGGCTAATGAAGTGTCGCCTCTGGCGCACGCGTCTTAGTGGGCATGACTGATGCTTGTATGTTCGTGATGCGGAGTGGTAGGTGAGTTAGGTATGTCGGGTTAGTATTGGCACTGTCCTGAAGGCTGCACGCTGTTGCGCCTTGTCGTCTCGCGTGTAGAGCACAGGCGCGCAGCACGTGAATGGGTGAGAGGATGGAGGCAAGGTGACGTGCGGGTATGAAGCGGTGGGGTCAAGAAACTAGCGGAGGGCCTGTGCTCCATGGAAAAGCCTAGCAGAGTCTCGTTCGAGTCAGGACGACACGCTTAACGCTATTCTGACTGACGGTCTCCGCCGGGCTGTCAAGTTGATTGCTCGCTGCTGCGCTTCCCTACGGTAGCGCCGAGAGAGATTTTCCTGTAGCCGCCTCCTCTTAAATCTGCCGCCTCGTTACGACGCGCTACCGGTGCTGGCAGGCAACGCAGCACCGGTGCCAGAGTGAAGGACGTAGAGGCAACGGGTTAGCAGCGCGAGTACCCGCAGACGAGGCACTTCTCGCAGCCTTCCTCAAAGACGACACCAGCCGCGCCGCAGTCCGGGCAGATCTCGCCATGCCGCGATTCGTGGGTTTGGGATGCGCTCTGGGCGCCGGATAGGCCGAGTTGCACGACGGACGCCTCTTCGGCGCCATTGCCATTCACCCCGTTCGCGCCGGTGGGAATGTTGTAGATTTCGGCAATCACTTGCGCGATGGCGTCGGGTACCGAAAGCACGCGGTTAGGGCCGATGCCCATCACGTCTATGGAGCCGATGCCGCGCAGGTGCTTATAGTGCTCCTTGATAGGCACGCCGCTGCGCAGACCGAGCGTGATCGAGCGCGCCAATGCCTCCAGATATGCCTGGTCGGCGGTGCCGGCCTTGCCGAGCGTGAGGAAAATCTCTATCGGCTGTTTGTCTTCGCCTTCGCCGACGGCGTTGATGGTCACGTAGAGCTCGCCGCGGGCGGTGACTTTCTTTACGGTCACGCCTTCAACCACCGCCGGGCGTTTGCGCGGATGCATCTCTACCGGCACCGCCGCGCTCTTTGCCTGCTCTTTGTCAGTGTCTTTTTGCGCGTCCTTGTCAACGGTCTCTTCCTTCTTCTCCTCCACGCGGGAGAGCACCGGTGTACGCGAGCCGTCGCGGAAGAACGTGATGCCCTTGCAGCCGAGGTCGTACGCGAGGGTATAGAGTTCTTCAACGTCGGCTACCTCATAAGAATTCGGCGCGTTGACGGTTTTCGAAATGCTGGAGTCGGTGAATTCCTGCACGACCGCCTGCACGCGCACGTGATCCTCCGGGCGCAGATCGTTGCTGGAGGCAAAATAGTCCGGCACGGGCTCACCGTCGTGGGCATCTTTCCACTCTTTGAAGAGCGGGTGGTAGAGGATGTGCTCGCCGGTGCGGTCCACGCGCTTCATGGCAAAGTCGAACACGGGCTCGATGCCGCTGGAAACGCCGGAGAGCAGCGAGGTCGTGCCGGTAGGCGCCTGCGTGAGGAGCACCCCGTTGCGGACACCGTGCGCGGCAATCTGCTCTTGGAGCGCTGCGGGCAATTGCTGAATGAACGAGCCCTGCATGTATTTTTCTGAGTCGAACTGCGGGAACGGCCCCTTCTCCTTGGCAATCTCCATCGACGCGCTGTAGGAAGCATCGCGGATGGTCCGGTAGATGCGCTCGACCACGGGCATCGACTCTTTGCTGCCGTAACGCACCTTCATCTTGATGAGGGCGTCGGCGAGCCCCATGGTGCCCAGACCCGTCCGGCGCGTGCCGTTACGCTGCTGTTCTTCGTTGTCCGCGATGAAGTACGGCGTGGCATCGATCACGTTATCGAGAAAACGAATAGCAACCTTGGACGTCTCAGCCAGCAGAGCGTAGTCCATTGCGCCGTTGTTCACGAAGGCTGAGAGGTTGATGGCGCCGAGATTGCACACACCCCACTCGGGCAGTCCCTGTTCGCCGCACGGGTTCACGCAACGGATCTGCTCGAAATACCAGGTGTTGGAACGCTTTTGGTAACGCTCCATGAAGACTAAGCCGGGCTCAGCCGAACGCCAGGCCGCTTCGCAAATCTTCTGCCAAATCTCGCGCGCCTGCACCGTGCGGTGGACGGTGACGTTCTTGCCGAGGGTGCGCCACGCGCTCAGATCGCCGTTCCACACCTCGTCGTATTCCGGATCGGTCGTGTCCGGGAAGACCAGATCCCAGGTGCCGTCCGCCTTGACCGCCTCCATGAAAGAGTCGGAAGCGCAGATGGAAAGGTTGGCGTGGTTGATGCGGGAGAGATCGGTCTTGACCGTGATGAACTCCTCGATGTCCGGGTGCCAGTCGTCCAGCATGAGCATGAGCGCGCCGCGGCGTGAACCGCCCTGCTGAATGACGTCGCCCGTGGCTACCGAGTACAGTTCGCCCCACGAGCACGGCCCGCTGGCGGTGCCGTTCACCGAGCGAATGTACGAGCCGCGCGGCCTGAGACTGGAAAGATTAATGCCCACACCGCCGCCGCGCGCCATGATTTCCGTCATTACGCTCAGGTTTTCCAGGATGCCGCCGCGGCTGTCCTGCGGCGAGGGGATGACGTAGCAGTTGTAGAACGTCACCTCATGGCC
>VXOZ01000108.1 GCA_009839775.1 Chloroflexota bacterium
TCTTGGTGGAGAGTATACCATCATCCAGAATCTCATATGCCAGACATGCTGCGAATGCGGCCGCATTCGCAGCATGTCTATGGTTTATCCGCGCTTGAAAGCACTGCCGCCATTGGCAAGAGAATGTTCCCCGCGTCGCAGAATGCCATGACACCGTCCCGCGCCGCCTGGCGAATAGCGGCTTGGGCATCCGGCGACTGCGCCTGCAAGAGCGCGCCGGTGCGCACCGCGCCATGGAGAAACGTCTCAAACAACGTATCCGCGTCGGGCATTGCCCAATCTGTGTCTGTCACCTTTACATCTGGATTGAGAAATCCGGCCTCGACAAGCACACGTTTGCTTTCTGCGGGATCGCTGAAGCGGAAGAAGGGCGGCCCTTCCGGCAGAGGCACGTCCATGTTACCGTGCTCCGCAATGGCGTCGAGGATTATCTTGAATCCTACACATGCTTGCGGGTCTGCCCAAACCGAGAAGGCGATACGCCCGCCGGGACGCAGCACCCGGTGCGCTTCCGCCAGCGCCCGTTCGGGCCGGGCGAGATGCAACAAGCCGAAGTTCATGAGGACTACATCAAAGTGGGAGTCGGGAAAGGGCAACTCTTCAGCACTAGCAGTCTGAAAGGCAATGTCAGGATATTGCTGCCGCGCCACAGCCACCGCCGCTTCCGCGAAGTCTATGCCGCTTACCTCAGCGCCGCGATCCGCCGCCGCCGCCGCGACGTAGCCCGGTCCCGTAGCCACGTCGAGCACACGGCAGCCGGCCTTCACGCCACCGGCATCGAGCAAGGGTTCGATGAAGCGCGTCGTGAGGGCCGCAAAATAGCGGTGATAGTCCCCGGCGACTCTCTCCCATCCCGCTCTCTCAAACTCGTGGAACTCACTAACGTCGTCTTGATTACGTTCCGGCATTCCTAACTCTCCCCAAAATTCTTGTTACTTTCGCACTATTGTAGCGAAAGAGGAACATGCTACCCTCCGCAAGGGTTCGGAATGATTGTGCACGTATCTTTGCTGTGCAGCCGGTCTACTGACCATGCATCCGTATACTTGACCGCGTGCGTGTACGCTACACGCCTAAGAATGCTATAGTATGGGATGATCTTCTTTGCACCGAAATCAGGACATTGGCGCATCGCGTGATACACGAGCGGCAAACCTGATAGTGTTTCGATCTGTGGAACTCACTCTCTAGCAGGAGTTTAGGGAACGTCGCATGTGCGGCATTATCGGCTTTCTCGATAAGCAGACTGACGGTACTTCACCGGTTGGCAATACGGTTCTCACCATGCTCAATGCCTTGGCGTGCCGCGGGCCGGATTCCGCCGGTGTCGCGCTCTATACCGGTGCGAATAACGGATATACCGTCCTGCGTGTAAAGCTGGGTGAGAACGGCGACTTTGCGGGACGCCGTGAGAGCATAGCGGAACGTATCCAAGGACTTGGCACGATCCGGGATTCATCAACCACCGAGGAGTATCTGCGGCTTGAGCTCGACTTCCAGGGCGATCCCAAAGAACTCAGCGCCCTGATCGAATCAGAAGCTAACACCGTCGAGGTTGTCAGCATGGGCAATGCGCTGGAAATCGTGAAACAGGTAGGTTCCCCGGAAAACCTCGAAAAGACCCACGGTGTCTCCCGTATTACGGGCACCCATGGCATCGGACATACCCGCCTTTCCACTGAATCGCGGGTAGACCTGAGCCACTCGCAACCGTTCTGGGCGCATGGCATGCCCGATCTTGCGGTCGTGCACAACGGCCACATAACCAATTACCACAAATTGCGAATGCTATATGAGCAGCACGGCGTTCGCTTCTACACGGATAACGACTCCGAAGTCATCGGCGTGTATCTGGCTGACCGGCTTTCGCAAGGCATGTCGTTACAAGAGGCGCTTACCGCATCCCTGGGTGACTTGGATGGCTCCTTCAGCTACCTGGCAGCAACTCGGCACGAGCTTGGCTTTGCCAAAGACCGCTTCGCTTTGAAACCGCTCCTCTTCACGGAAACTGACGAAACGGTTGTAGTCGCTACTGAAGAAATCGCGATAGAGAATGCATTCCCCGGCATCGGCGGTGTGCGCGAGGCGCAAGCGAAGGAAGTGCAGGTATGGCAGTTGAACTAGATTGCACCGGCAAGTCCATCCGCGAGATCAATACCGGCATTAAAGAGCACATTGCTAACGGAGAAAAAGAGGTCCTCGTCCGCAATCCGGGAGCGCGCCACAATCTCGGCGTGGCGTTGCTGGAACAGTCGAGCGTGAAATTCGATGGCAGTGTGGGGTACTTTTGCGGCGGCCTGATGGATGGCGCCACCGTGGAAATCAACGGCAGCACGGGCTGGGGACTGGCCGAATCTATGCTGTCGGGCACCGTCATCGTCCGTGGCAGCGCCGGCAACGGAGCGGCCGCCACCATCCGCGGCGGCACGGTGGTCATTCACAAACATGCGGCAGCCCGCGCCGGCGTGGCCATGAAGGGCGGCCTTCTGCTGATTGGCGGGAACTGCGGCTACATGGCCGGCTTCATGGGGCAACGCGGCACCATCGTCGTTTGCGGCGACGTGGGCGAGGCCTTCGCTGACTCCATGTATGAGACCGTGTGCTACGTCGGCGGCAAGGTGGAAGACTTGGGCAACGATGCCGTTGTCGAAGAGGTCAGCGCCGAAGACATTGCGTTTCTTGAATCAACAATCGCAGAGCATCTCCCCGACCGCCTGGCCGAACTGAAGCCGCGCTTGGCAGACTTCAAGAAAATCGAGTCCGGTCGCCGCCTGTGGAATTTCGACAAGACCGATTGGGATGTTTGGCAGCAGGTGGTGTAGCGGATTAAGACTTGCCGTGTGCATCCCCTATTACGCTTCTTTGATGCATGGCAAGCGACTTCCATCTGAGCACTCTCTATATAGAGTTAGACTTGGAAAAGTCTGGGCGCACGAGATCAGAAATCACATTTTTGAAGTGAGGAAGATGGCGCTTGGAGCGTCTTGGGCGAAATGCCGAAGACCATAAGGCGTCACAGTTGTCCAATTGACAGTTGAGTTCCCAATAGGAGGAGCGTGGGAAAATGCCAGACGGCGAGAACGGCCGCCTGCGAGCGAGTGGAACGTACACCCCCGAAGTGATCGCCGAGATTCAAGAAAAGGCGCAGTTGGGGCGCTATCTCATGCGCGGCTACGGTACGCTGCGCGAACGGAACTGGGCGACGTTCGACGATCTTACCTTCCTCCCGTGCACCTTGACTCGGATTCCCCTGGAAGGTTACCGCGAGCACTGCTCAACGAAGACGGTGATCGGCAGGCGCTATGCCGAAAACCCAATAGAGCTCGACATTCCCATCATGATTACGGGCATGAGTTGGGGAGCCCTCTCATTCAACGCCAAAGTGGCGCTGGCCCAGGGCGCGGCTGCAGTCGGTTCGTCAAACACCACCGGCGACGGCGGCATGCTGCAGGCCGAGCGCGAACACAGCAAGACCCTGATCTATGAAGTCTTGCCCTCGCGCTACGGCGTCAGCATCCACGATGCCCGCGCCGCCGACGCTATCGAGCTGACCATCGGCCAGGGAGCCAAACCCGGCACCGGCGGTCTGCTGCTTGGCTCCAAGGTATCG
>VXOZ01000286.1 GCA_009839775.1 Chloroflexota bacterium
TCAGGGCGGCAAGACAGAGAAATGCGATAATCCGCATGTCATCCGATCCTCAAGACTGTTGACATTGCCGAACTCGTTTTCCATGTCCTCTTCGACGCGTTACGGCCATGGCCAGAAGCAGCATCCGCACTTCTTCAAAGCGTCTCTGGCCCGAGCTCGCGCAATGTGTTTGCGAAGGCTTTTGGCTCTATTGTCGTCGTCGAACAGGCTGGGATGGGCAAGATCCTGTGCACAGCGATATTCGTCATAGCGAACCAGCTTGCGGGCAATAGCTCCGATTATCGCATCGCGGTCATCTTCCTTCCTCATCTCCAGTGCGGAGGCTATGGCATCATGTAGGGATGTACACTGACAACTGGATAGTACCTTTTCTTCGTGCTCAAGATTGTCAATCTGCTTCTTCAAGCCAGCAATCGAAATCTTTCCAATCCTTTCCCCGGAAGCCAACCAAACTGCAACCAAACTGCACTGATACCTTTCTTCCTTCGCAATGTCTTTCAGTTTTTGCAGTGCTTCTCCGAGCATCTCTCGTTTTTGTTTCCTGTCTGCCTCCGGTACTTTGTCTGCATTTCGTACTATGTTGGCAGCCTCGACAAAAAGCGTGTTGGTTGCGTCGTGATCGCAAGCGTTTGCTTGGACGTCAACTGTTGTCAGAGCGAACAGAGTGGCAATACTCATCATGAAACGTACGATCATGGTTTCCTGCGTGCAATTCCTTTGGAGGGATGCCAAGAGTATGCTTGAATAGAGCCGACTGCAATGACTCCATGCATTGGGTAACCGCTTGCCTTTCCATCATGTGAAATTGCCCTATAGCAAAGGCTTGCAAGAACAACAAGCAGCCGAGCTTGGTTCGGGCCAGCCTCATGAACAGGTGCCACAAGCAAACCAGTGGCTATGGGGCCTACCTTCCTCCGACCGCCGTCACGTCACTGCAGCAGACCACCGCAGTCACAAGATCACATTGCTTTCGCGACAGGCTGGCGCTGCGGGGGGCGTTCATGACCCGAGCCATGGCCTCACCGATACGCTCGGCTGCGGCCGCTACCTCACGGTCCCCGACATGAGCATATCGAAGCGTCATTGTGGGCTGCCTATGTCAAGCACCGGCCGGTAGGCCGTGGCACGCCCCGCGCCACGGCCTAGCTCGCTACCGTATGTTGAAGGTCATGCAGGCGCACGTCCTCGATCCCAGCTTTTTGCTGCGCCCGACACCAGAGGCCGAGATTGCGGGACGGCGGCCTTGCCGGGCCCCTCGGCGAGGGAAAGACGAAGGCGCTTCCCGTGCGCGACTGGCGGGCGATGACAGCCTGCGCCGCTTCGCTCAGCCAGACCGTGTGCGGCCCCGTCTTGGCCTTCGCCAATCTCAGCATGTCGCCGTCTACCTCTGACCATCGGAGCGTCAGGATTTCGCTCTTCCGGCAGCCGGTCAGCAGCAGCAGGCGGATGACGTCGGCCTGCGCCCACCGTGAGGGCCGTTCCCCCACGAGCCGGTCCAGGGTCCGGTGAAGCCGGGCGACCGCATTTCGGGCATCGGAAGAGGATGGTATCCGATCTCTCTGGCGACAGGGCATGCCTGGTTGGCGACCGGTTCCCGCGACCTTCAGGTGCCGCCTCATCAGGACTGGTCGGTGAATTCGGGAGCGGTCGCTGGCGATCAGTGGGGAAAACCGGTCTCCCACAATCGTCAGCGCTTCTTCACTGTATTCTTCAGGTCTCGGTACCGATTGCCCGCAGCAGGCGCAGCGTCTCAGAATACAAAAAGAGTTCGTCGTCCTGCGTGATGATACGCGCATGCATCGTGCAGACCCGTATCGGGTACAGCCTCCGCAACGATTCCTCAACCGACGTCTTTCGCTGGAACACGGGCTCGAAAACCTCCTCCCAGTTGTCCTTGCGCACGATGATCTGCTCGTAGTCGGTGAAATCCGCGTACGCGATCAGCGGTTTTTCGAGTTCCCCGCCTGCGAGTGCCTTGTCTCGCTTGTCCTGCCATTCCTGACGCATCGGGCCGGGAACGCGATGCTTGATCCAGTTTTCGCCCAAGGCCGCGGTCATCATGCGGTCGATGAATCGGCGAACGTGCGTCTCGAACCGCTGGAGGCGGTCATGTGCGGCATTGTTGCGTTGCAGACCGGCTTCTTCGTCGTCGCGCGGAGGGTCCTTAGCCCGGTCGTAGTCGTCTAAGCGCGGCGGCGGCGGCCGCTTGATGCCCGCAACGGTCAGGGCCCGATCGAAAGCGCTTGCAGGAAAATAGGTCAGGGCGGGATCGAGACCGCGCTTGAGGTAGAAATCCGAGCGTACGAACGGGTCGGTGCATATTTCGGGCGGCCAGTCGATGCTTGCACGCCAGTCGCCTAGGTAGGGCCGGAGGCGGTCGGCCGACAGGATGCCGAATTCGGGCGTTGTGTTCAGGACATGGCCGATTTCTTGCAGCTCCACAATGCCCGCAAGAGACCGCATCCGGTCCTTGATGTTGAGCCAGGGGGCGTTTATCGCTTCAATGGCTTTACGGACTTCGCTCCCGTGATCCCGATAGTGCATGGCGGCTTTTGTTGCCGATGCATGCCCCAGAGTGCCGAGAAGCGCGTTGGTTTCCTCCACGGCCGGCAGTCGGAACTGCGTTTCCAGCGCGGCCGCCATTTTGGAGGAAATGCTACCGATTCCGACGCTGCGGCGCAGGTCTTCGAACGGGCCGAGGGCGATACGCGCCAGATTGCGTTGGAACCGCGCGTCCCTCTCTTGTATGGCGTCCCGGAAAGCAGCCGCGATATGGTCTGACGGCGCGACGATATGGTGCCGTATGTCCGGCAATTCCGTAGCATCCCGGATAGCAGCCGCGATGCGGTCTGACAAAGATTTGTGCATCTCCAGAAGCGATTCCCGCGCCGCCGCCTCTGCCAAGGCCCGATTCCCGGTTGGGTGAAGGGGCGGTTCGTACATCTCGATCGCTTCCTGCATTGCCGCTGCCTTTGTCCGGCCGCCGCTGCTGAATGCGGCCGCGCCTTTCCCGGCCCGGGCCTTCTCCAGACGATCGACGATGAGAGACTGTTCCATGCCGGTCACGGCCCGAAGCACATCCAGACAGTCATCGAGTTCGATCGGCTCCAGCAGATGACGGCCGTCCTCATCTCCCACGAACGCCCACTTCTGCATGCCCGATCCTTTCGGACGCAGGGCCTCGGAGACCGGCGTGCCGCACCTTGTCTGGCATTGGCAGGCGAATGCCTCCGCCCCGTCCAGTTCAGCGTAGAGGCGCTCTACATGCCCCACGATGTGCGCGTTTGCGTTTCCGAGTTTCCCGATATCCACCATCGTCGTTCCTTAACGAGGTCGGCGTAAATGGCCTTCCACGCGGCCAACTTGTCTGTTCGTCCTGTTCACCAAGCCCGCGAGAACGTCTCCTTCGGAGTCTTCCAGAGTTGTTGATAATTTTGGAGGAAATGAATTTGGCGTAGTATGTAACTGACTGATTTATCAGAGAATAACTCACATTCCAGACGTGAAGTAAAGTGTCAACTTCGCAGCCGTCTTCCGGTACCAGAGTAGCCTCCGTTTGTCCCGCAGCGCGCTTCTGCCGCTGGACGACTGTCTATACGCTCCAGGCA
>VXOZ01000079.1 GCA_009839775.1 Chloroflexota bacterium
GCCGGTGAGTTCAAGGCTGCCGCCGGGCGGGAGCCGGTTGACGCTTATGTAAATGCGACTCCAGCCAAAGTAGATTTCCTGGACGGGGCGGTCCACCAAAGCCGCCGTCTGCAATTGCAGAAGACGGCAGAGGTGTTGCGCTCTTTCGAGATACCGCCCCATCCAATAGAGGCCTTGTGCGCTGCGTGAGAGCATGCAGTGTGATTCCTCTGCCACAACCTCTAGTCGTCGTCTTGCTCTTCAGGCATCAAGACGAATTCGGGATACGCTTCCAGACCCAACTCAGCGGTGTCTTGCCCCAGACGTTCCACCTGGGCCGATACCCGCAGACTGAGGGCGATCTCTAGAATCTTCCAGAGAATCAAGGAGACTATGAATACAAACGCGCCGATGGCAAGAATGCCAATGAGTTGCGTCACAATGTCGCCGCCGGCGGCAATGGCGACTGCCAGAGTGCCCCAAACACCGGCAAACAAGTGGGCGGGGATTGCCCCCACAACGTCATCGAGCTTGATCTTCTCAAGCAGCTTGAGGCCGAGGGTGCAGATAATGCCGCCGATTGCGCCAATGATGACGGCCCAAAAGTGCTGGGTGATGTCGGGCCCGGCCGTAATGGAAACCAGCCCCGCAATGGCGCCGTTTAAACCGGCAAAGAGATCGGTCCGCCCCAAGAGGGGTCGCGAGACAATGAGGGCCGCGATGACGCCGCCCGCTGCGGCGAGATTCGTGTTCACCAGCACGTGGCCAATCGAGATTGCATCAGCGGCGCTACCCAGAGCTAACTGCGATCCGCCATTGAACCCGAACCAACCAAGCCACAGGATGAACACACCCAGCGTGACGAGGAGCACGTTGGACGGCGGCGTGGGTCTAATCGTGCCGTCCTTGCGGTACTTGCCCAGGCGGGGGCCGACGATGATAACACCGGCCAGCGCCGCCCAACCGCCGGTGCTGTGCACGATGGTCGAACCGGCAAAATCCTGGAAGCCCATGTCAGCCAGCCAGCCGCCGCCCCACGTCCAAGCGCCGACTATGGGGTAGATGAGGGCGGTAAGGATCAGAATGAAGAGGAAGAACGACCACATGCGGACCCGCTCGGCCAAGGCGCCGGAAATGATGGAGGCGGTGGTCGCGACGAATACCATCTGGAAGAACCAGTCCGACATGACCGAGTAGCCACTCTCGATCACGGCCGCCGCCGCGCTTTCGTCGCCATCGAGGAGTGCAAGTTCATCGGCGGAAGGACCGTAGAGAAGATTGAACGAACCGATCAATCCTCCAAACCGATCCATACTCACATCGACATACATGAGGTTATAGCCGATGAAGAAATAGGCGAGACCGGCAATTGAATAGAGACCGATATTCTTCAAGCAAATCATGGAGGCGTTCTTGGTGCGTACCGCGCCGGCCTCGAGCATCGTAAAGCCCGCGGCCATCCACATCACCAACACGCCCCAAAGGAGGAACGCAAACGTATTGAGGACAAATGTGGTCTCACCGTCAGTCGCCGCGTGAGCGACCGCCGGCCGGACCAAGAAATAGAGAAACGTCAGCAGAATTACCGCCGCAATGACGGCGATACGGCGATGACGCGCAAGAACGTCCGTGAATAGCATGTACCCTCTCTCCTGAATACTACGATCCTCAGTCTTCAACTACCCAGAAGTCTTTCCCGCCTCCTCCTTGACTAGAATTGACGACCAAGCTGCCCCGTCGCAAGGCAACGCGGCAGAACGCCCCGGGAACAATGCGAGTCTCGCGGCCGTGCAGTACAAACGGGCGCAGGTCCACGTGACGCGGCTCAAAGCGACCGTCAATGAAGCAGGGCGCGCGCGAGAGCGCAAGTACTGGCTGTGAAATGAATCCGGCCGGGTCCGCACGCAACTGTTCCGCGTATTCCTCCCGCTCCTGGGGTGATGCGTGAGGGCCAACCAACATGCCGTAGCCACCGGATTCACCGACCCGTTTTACCACCATATCCTGTAAATTGTCAAGCGTATATTCCAAGTCCTCGCGTCTTCTGCAGAGATAGGTCTCGACATTCGCGAGGATCGGCTCTTCACCAAGGTAGTAACGGATCATGTCAGGCACGTAGGCATACATGCTCTTGTCGTCCGCAACGCCGGTGCCCGGCGCGTTCACGAGCGCCACGTTGCCCAGCTTATAGGCATGGAGCAGGCCGGGCACGCCAAGCAGAGAATCCGGACGGAAGACGAGCGGATCCAAGAAGTCGTCGTCCACCCGCCGGTACACGACGTCAACGCGCCGCAATCCGGTGGTGGTGCGCATATAGACAAAGCCGTTATTGACGAGTAAGTCTCGGCCTTCCACGAGTTCGGCGCCGATTTCACGGGCCAGGAAGATGTGCTCGTAGAAGGCGGAATTGTATACGCCTGGCGTCAGCAAGACGATGGTGGGGTCGGACTGCCCGCCCGGCGCAAGTTCCCGCAACGTAGTCTGGAGCACCTGACCGTAGTGCTCGATTTCACGTACGCGGGACCTTCTATACAAACGGCGATAGCTCTTCTTTACCGCCTCGCGGTTCGCGAGCATATAAGAGACGCCGGAGGGAACACGCAAGTTATCCTCAAGCACACGGAAACCGTCAATGGTGCGCACGATGTCAGTGCCGCAAATCGCAACCCAGGTGCCATGAGGCGCGGAAAAGCCGCGCATCTCGACCCGGTACTGCGGGCATCCGCGCACCATGTCCACGGGGATGACGCCATCGTGAACGATCCTCGGCTCGCCGTAAGGGTCATTGGAGCCGACTCTTCCGTATACATCCTCCAGGAAACTATTCAGCGCACTGATACGCTGTGTGAGGCCGGCTTCGATTTCCTGCCACTCGGTATTGGAAAGGACCCGCGGCAGAGAATCGATGGGAATTATGCGCTCTTCAGCTTCCTCATCGCCGTAGACCGTGAAGGTAATGCCTTCGTTGGAAAATGACCGGGTAACCCGGTCTTGGATGTTCGCTAGTTCTTCAGAAGATAGTTGACAAAGAAGCTCGTAAAGGTCTTGACTGTGTTCTCGCGGCGTACCGTCTGGGAGAAACATCTCGTCGTAGACATCATCGTCTAGCTGATATTCGTCAAAATTCACGGCAAGTCTCGCATACGGCGCATCTTTGGATTTCCGCCAGGGTACAGGCAACACTCTACTATCGACTCAGGCGCTGAAGTGGGAAACACCGCAGTCGAGCGGAATAACGACACACGTCCCGCCAGAACAGTATCAAAACAAGCAGGCAATTTCAAGCCACGCTCCAAGTCCCGTTAGGTTACGCTGCTTCACGGATGCCTCGCGTGCCTCGCAAAGCCAAAGACGCATCCCTTACGACCGCTGAGGGTTGTCCGCAATGACTCCGCAACGCCCAGAAAGGATGATTAGGAACCCGGCAAGCAAGAGCGCAGCCTACAGCCTAACTTCATTGTTCTACTGCCAGGACTCTCTATCGCTACTATGCCTGAACCGCCGCTTCGTCAGCCTCTTCTGCAGCGTCTTCTGCAACCTCTTCTTCGATGGCTACCGGCTCAAGGGGGATTTCTATGGTCATCTCGGTGAATTCACCGGGCTCGGACTCTACGCGGATG
>VXOZ01000015.1 GCA_009839775.1 Chloroflexota bacterium
GGACCATTTCGGCCATGATGGCGGGTCTGGCCGGCGGACTGTTCGCTAGCTGGACGAGCTTCGTCGACCCGAACTCCTTCATTCTCTTGGAATCCATGCTCTTGGTCGCCATCGTCATCCTCGGTGGGCTGGCCACCATTTGGGGTTCCCTCCTGGGAGCGATGGCCTTTGTATTACTTGAAGAGGGCATGCGCTTCCTGCCGTTTCTGCCGACGATCTATGTTGGCCATGCCCGCCTCGTTGTGCTGGGCATCCTATTGGTACTATTGATGCTCTTCCGGCCCCAGGGCTTGGTGGGGAGGTATAAGCTATGAGACCCGGCCCCGAAAAGATTGACGATCCTTACGCCATACAGACCGATGACATTTCCAAGCACTTTGGCGCGGTGAAGGCTGTGCGCAGGCTATCCATCTCTATCCCGAAGCGAGGGTTGACCAGCATTGTCGGGCCGAATGGCTCGGGCAAGTCTACCCTGGTGAACCTGCTCAGCGGCGTGCTTCCTCTCGACGGCGGCATGGTCGTCTTGGAAGGCACAACACTGAAGGTCGTGAAGGCCCATGAGAATCCGGAGCACGGCCTGACCCGCACGTTTCAGGAAGTGCGGCTCTTCGACCAGGTCAGCGTGTGGGACAACATCCTGGTGGTCTTGACGCAGCGGCGGCTCTTTCCCGCGCTGCTGGAGCGCGTAAACCCCATGCAACGGGACCGGGCGCGGGGAATTCTGGAAAACGTCGGCCTCTGGGACAAGCGGGACGCCCTGGCGGAGAACCTATCCTACGGACAGCGCAAGCTGCTGGAAATCGGGCGCGCCATGGCCATGGAGGCGAACATCTATCTCTTCGACGAGCCGTTCGCCGGCCTCTTTCCGGAGATGGTGGTGAAGGTGAAGGAGATTCTAAACCGTATGCGGGAACAGGGCGACACCATCGTCTTCATCTCCCACAATATGGACATCGTACGTGAGCTCTCCGATCACTTGATTGTCCTGGATAGCGGAAGTCTGCTGGCCGAGGGCGATGTTGACGAGGTCTTGAGTCAGCCCAAAGTTATAAAGGCCTACTTGGGGGCATAACGGTATACAGTGCTATGTTTGGCAGACACTTCTAGGTCCCAGTGGTCACGACTAGGCGGTAACTCAATACCTGTCTTTTCACCCACTCGCCGTGCGAGAGGACCGGGATGACGTGCGAGAGCACCGGGATGAGCGGTCTGGATAAACGAGGACATTCCTGTTCCCTCTCCCGAGGGAGAGGGTTAGGGTGAGGGCGAAACTTCGGAGAAGAGCCCGAATTGAGTAAGGCGGGCAGGCTTGCCGGCAGCACGCTATGAAATTGTGCAGCGAAGAGTGCAGATGAACACAGCGGAAGAAACTAGAGAGTCGCAAAGCTCTGCCTCACCTCCTAGGAAGGAGGGACAAGGAAAGGCCGTCCACGACGGGCCGATCCTCGAGCTCGCCGGCATCTCCGTGCACTATGGGGCAGTGGTGGCGCTCAACGACGTCTCGCTGGGCGTGCGCCGTGGCGAGGTCGTGGCCGTGATGGGCCCCAACGGCGCGGGCAAGTCCACGGTGCTCAAAGCCATCATGGGGCTGGCGCCCGTTGTCGCTGGCGAAGTCTTCTGGCGCAAAGCTCCCCTGGCCGCCGCTACCCACGAGATTGTGAAGGAAGGCATTGCGTTTGTTCCACAGGGCCGGCGCGTCTTCACACACCTCACCATCGAAGAGAACCTGGAGATGGGCTGCCTGCACCTGAAAGACAAATCGGAAAAACAACGCCGCCTGGACGGCGTGATGCGCATCTTCCCAATCCTTCAGACCAAGCGCAGCGACCTCGCCAGCGCGATGTCCGGCGGCCAGCAACAAATGCTCGCCCTGGGCCGTGGCCTGATGGCCGCTCCTGACGTGCTCCTGCTCGATGAACCCACTCTCGGCCTCGCGCCCATCGTGGTGAAAGAGGTCTTTGAGAAGGTCTCTGAGATCAGCGACGAACTCAAAACGACCATCATGATCGTCGAGCACAACATCAAAGGCGTGCTCGACATCGTCAACCGCGCCTACGTCCTCGACAAAGGCCAGGTAGTCTTCGCCGGCACCCCCAACGCCATC
Source organism: Chloroflexota bacterium (assembly GCA_009839775.1). Taxonomy (GTDB): domain Bacteria; phylum Chloroflexota; class UBA11872; order VXOZ01; family VXOZ01; genus VXOZ01. The sequence goes on from VXOZ01000015.1 coordinate 2,105, forward strand.
CGAGACTCCGACATCCTCACGCACGTGTTCCTAGGCAAGTCCGGCGCCAGCTAGCCGGGAAAGCCAACGATTTCCAGGATGTTTCGCTAGAAGTAGGGTGTATAATTGTCCCTAAAAGGGAGAATTGTACTCTCGCTGTGCGGATAATCGCCAAGAGAACCCTTAGGGAATTCTGGGAACGTCACCCGGATGCAAAGCAGTCACTCGAAAGCTGGTATGAGCGAGCCCGAAGAGACGACTGGGACACACCAGCGAAAATTGGAGAGCAGTACCCCAAAACCAGCATCGTTGGCAACAATCGTGCGGTCTTCAGGATAAGGGGCAATACCTACCGTCTTGTAGTAGAGGTCAACTACGAACGCGGGATGGTTTTCATCCGCTTCATCGGCACTCACGCGGAATACGACCGCATCAATGTTCGGGAGGTGTAGGCATGGCAAACGTTGAATCCATCCGCACGGAAGAGGACTACGAGGCCGCGCTTGCAAGGATTCATGAAATCTTCCACGCAGCGCCAGGCACTCCCGAGAGTGATGAACTCGAGAGTCTCGTTGACCTCGTCGAAGAATACGAGGACAAGCATTATCCAATCGATCCACCCAGCCCTAGTGCGGCTATCGAATACCATATGGATCAGACCGGGAAGGCTCCGACTGACCTGACCCCCCTCATCGAGAAGCACGACAAGGTCTCCTAAGTCTCGTCGAGCAAGCCGCTACTACGCACTGAAGCACGAGGTGCGCGTGAGTGAGCAGGGAAAACGTAGTCAATGAGGTATTCGATTAGGTCTCCGAGATCAGCGACGAGCTCAAGACCACTATCATGATCGTGGAGCACAACATCAAAGGCGTGCTCGACATCATCAACCGCGCCTATGTCCTCGACAAAGGCCGGGTAGTCTTCACCGGCACCCCCAACGCCATCCGCGACTCCGACATCCTTACCCACGTGTTCCTCGGCAAATCCGGCGCGAGTTAGCTAAAGGGGGCGCATTGCCTTCGAAGCAGCCCGTTGAGACGAACTGGCGTCAAGCGAATGCAATTGAATAGGAGCGTCGGGCAAGCTTGCTCCAGACGAGTTCTTTGGCCAAGATCACACATGTTGCCACTGATTCTTAACTTCCACCAGATCACTGTTCGGGTTCTTCTAATTGGTGGGGAGCGCCTAAATCAACCGCGTAGTCATACTGCTGATACAATTAGATTTGACTTTAATGCGCGATTTGAAATCTGATAGGAATTACAATCGTAGTCTCAGATATTCCTTTCACAAAGCGGAGCAATACGTGTCGCTGGGCGTAGTTGTAAAAGGGCCAGAAGGTGTCGTCCTAGCAGCAGACACCCGAGTAACTCTTCTCGCCCAAAAGCAGAATGGCAACCCACCTTTGGTGGTGAACTTCGATAATGCGACGAAGCTACTGACATTTGGCAATTGTCACGATTGGGTTGGTGCGGTGACCTACGGCGATGCTGTAATTGGTACGAGGACAGC
>VXOZ01000427.1:0-9257 GCA_009839775.1 Chloroflexota bacterium
AAGTCTCGCCACGCTCCAAGTGGCCTTTTGGAAAAATCCAGCCGTCGTGGGCGCTGCTCTGCGTTACCAAGACCACCACCTCTCCACTGTCCTTCCGGAACACGATGCCGCCGGCAGAGTGTTCTTTCTGCATACGCCGTGTCTTCTTCCGGTGCGGTGATTTCGGTCCGCGGGAACGCTGTTTCGAACGATTACGGTTCATGGCTTTTGCAGTCACCCGAACCAGGTAACTATACTGAGACTAAGTGCTCAGGCAATTGAGCAGTTCGAAATACGTACACTGGTGAAATTTGGAACAAGCATATCACGTTTCAACGGCAGATGGTGGAGAAACAGCCATGAGTGTGACGATTGACGTGTTGGCGGAAAAGCTCGTGCAGGCGCGGCTCGCGTCCCGCGCCGTAGCCCAACTCTCGACGAAAACGAAGAATAGCGTGCTCAACGCAGTTGCGGACGCTCTTGAGACGGAGACGGATTATCTCATCGCGGAAAATAGCACAGACGTCGCTGCCGCTACCGAGTCGGGCCTTGATCCATACTCGATTGACCGGCTCACGCTCTCGCAGAAAGTCCTGGCTGGCATTGCCAGCGACGTGCGCAAAGTGGCCGCGCTGGAAGACCCGGTGGGCGCGGTAACCGACATGCGCACGGTCGAAAGCGGCATCACGGTTGGGCGCATTCGCGTGCCGTTCGGCGTGGTAGGCGCCATCTACGAATCGCGGCCCAACGTGACGGTGGACATCGCGTGCCTCTGCTTCAAGTCCGGCAATGCCGTCGTGCTGCGCGGCGGCTCGGAAGCCATCTACTCCAACGTTGCGCTGGCCCGCGTGATCCACGACGCCGGTGTCGCCGCCGGTGCGCCCGAGCATTGGGTGCAGCTTATCGAGGATACCGACCGCGCTCTCGTCCACCGCATTTTGCAGGCCAAGGGTGAGATTGATTTGGTGATCCCGCGCGGCGGCGCCGGTCTGATCAACTTCGTCGTTGAAAATGCGACCGTGCCGGTGATCGAGACCGGCGCCGGTGTCTGCCACACGTACGTGGATGAGCACGCCGATCTGGAGAAAGCCCAGCGGATCGTGGTGAACGCCAAAACGCGGCGGTACTCCATTTGCAACGCGCTCGACACGCTGCTCGTTCATGCAGCGGTGGCGCCGCAGTTTCTTGCCGCCGTCTTTCCTGATCTCGTCGCGGCCGGCGTGGAAATCCACGCGTGCCCGCGCACGCGAGAGCTTCTTGGCGAGTCGCCCCACGTCCTCCCGGCCATAGACGACGATTGGGGCAAAGAGTTTCTTGCGCTCATCATGGCGGTCAAGGTGGTCGATGACTTCGACGCCGCCATGGAGCACCTCCACACGTATACCTCCAGCCACTCCGAAGCCATCGTGACCCAGGACTACACCGCGGGACAGCGCTTCATGCGGGAAATGGACGCCGCCGCCGTCTACTGGAACGCCTCGACGCAGTTCACCGACGGCGCGCAGTTCGGACTTGGGGCCGAAGTAGGCATCAGCACCCAGAAGCTCCACGCCCGCGGCCCCATGGCCCTGGGGGAGATGACCACGTATAAGTGGATCGTCTACGGCGACGGCGCCATCCGGCCTCTGTAGCGATAAGGTGAGTTATCCCGCGACAGTGCGCTGGGCTTTACCCCCTCACCCCGACCCTCTCCCCAGGGAGCAGGAGCCGGATGAGTGCCCTTTTGCAGCAGCTAGACCGTAGCGCGGGGGCTTGTCCCCCGCCTCTTGGCGCGCATGATAACCGCCAACCTCGGCCAGGCGCTTAGTTCTTCGGCTCAGGCGTTTGCACCACTGAGGGGCCCGCCGGGGTGGGTGTCGGCTCTTGGCCTGGGGGCGGCGGAATGACCAGCTTCTGGCCGATGGAGAGAGGATAGGGGTCCTGCAGGTCGTTCGCCGCGGCAATCTGCTGCCACGTTACGCCCGGAAACTTATCGGCAATGGTGCTCAATGTGTCTCCGGACACTACCGTATAGATAGTCTCTTCAGCCGGCTGTGCCGTCGCTCCCGCCACGGGTGTCGGGCTCGGCCGGATAATAGTAATCGTCGGCGTCGGCGTGGGGGGTACTTCCTCACCGTTCTCATCTCCCATGAATGGGATGCAGCCGGCTGCCAGCACAACCAGGGCTACACCCAGCATCACTAACTGTGTAATCGAACTACGATCTTGCCTCATGCTGACCCTCTCTGCATTCGTAACCGTTCGCGACGCCGCTCGCTTTCAGCCTTCGCTAGCTTCTATTCAACGAATTCCAACGTCCTCAAGGGCTATCCCAAGAAGCGACAAGGGATAAAGCTACACTGAGGTACGTGCAATTCACAGAAAAATAGGGGACGAAGAGAATAAAGAGAAACGAGAGGCTATATCAAGAACACCCCAGAGGCATCGCTACATCGGCTTGGCCAATTGTTGACAGTGCGAACCGAGCTAATTCAATAGGATTGTCAACTCTCAGGCGCTCATAGTTAATGTAGTACACACCAAAGCCCCTGGCAAGTTTCCAATGTAGCTGGCAGGCCTTGGCGTGCGCCGCTCGGTGCCATCGAATCTGGTAGTGTGCAATAGTTCTTGAGCCAATCCTAATTCCGAATATGCCCTGGATGGCGCCTCACCCTGTAATCATGTCGGCTGGCAGGTGCTCTACGCTATTCTGGTAACGCACCGTAGTCTCGTTCTCTTCGATAATCAGATTAGACATCCCCGTATGGGCATGATTGAAGTAAACCTTCTCGTATTCCTTGCTCCCCAGTAAGCCATGCAAGATATAATTGGACGCCGTGCCGTGTGAAACGATGGCAATATGCTCATCTGAATTCACTGCCATCGCGCGTATGTCCTGCGCCACTCGTTGCAGACGCGGGAGATACTCGGCCTCCGTCTCTGGCGGACGATTCCACCAACCGTCATCCGCAAAGTCCGGCGGGATGACGAATTCGGGAAAGTGCTCTTCCACCTCAACGCGGGTAAGTCCCGGAAGGCCCCGCGCGCCGCGTCCGTCTCCTTCGTCGTGGATGATTCCGTGCAACTCGTGGAGATTCACCCAGATCTCCGGGCGCAGACCGAGCGCTGCCGCTAAGAGCTGCGCCGTCTGCAGCGCCCGTCGCATTGGACTGCAGAAGAGGCGCGTAACCGAAAACACCAATCGATCATGGGGCAGAGGTTGGGAATGCTCCTCAGGCACTATTCTTCTGCTCATGTGCTCGCCAAGCAGTGCGGCTTGCCTGCGGCCCACTTCCGTGAGAGCAGGATCAAGCAGGAGGCTTCGTTCTTCCGGCGGCACACTGGCTAGCGGCACACCTCTGTGGTACGTCACATTGCCGTGGCGAATTATGTAGAGTTTCACGTTAAGCCCATTCCTTCACTCTCTCTTTTCGATCGACTATATCTGTCTGAACGGCTGTCGCGCGAATAGAACTGCGGAAGTTTAAACCTATAGCGGCGAATGGCAGCCCTGCCAGCGTGAACGCCGGCCACATTTCTCAGCGCGCGGCGCTACTCGTCCCTTTTCGGCTTAAAGCTCAGGTGTACCTTGCTCTCGGTGGGCTGCTCCTGATCCTGGTACTTGCTGCCGAGGCCGGGTGAGCCATAGGGGCGGATTACGGGAATGCCCTGGATGGCGCCTCACCCTGTCACCAGATCATCCGGCAAGTGTTCCACGTGATTTTGGTAGCGCAGCGTTGTCTCATTCTCTCTGATCGTCAGACTCGACATCCCCGTATGAGCATGATTGAAATAGACCTTCTCGTATTCCTTGCTCCCCAACAGGCCATGCAAGATATAACTGGACGCCGTGCCGTGTGTAACGATAGCAATGTGCTCATCTGTACCTAATGCCATAGTGCGCAACTCCTCTGCCACACCTTCAAGACGGTCTGTTGGCTGGTCGCCTTCAGGGGACGGATTCCACCAGCCTAACTCCGCAAAGTTTGATGGTATCAGGAACTCGGGAAAGCTCTGCTCCACGTCTGCGCGGCTGAGTCCCGGGAAGTTGCGCGCTCCTTGGCCGTCACCTTCGTCATGCTTTACACCGCCCAGTTCGTGCAGATCCACCCAGATCTCCGGGCGCAATCCCAGCGCTGCCGCTATGGGACGTGCCGTCTGCAGCGCCCGTCGCATTGGGCTACAAAAGAGTCGCGAAATTGAGAATCCCAAACGGTCAACTTGCCGGGCTTGCGCCTGGTCACCCGGATCGGACTCTCTGCTTAGATGCTGCCCGAGGAGCGAGGCCTGTTTTCGGCCCATTTCCGTGATCGGGGGATCCGGCAAGTGACTCCGTTCTTCCGGCGGCACGCTGGCAAGCGGAACACCTCGGCGGTACGTCACGTGGGCGTGTCGGAAAATGTAGAGTCTCACGCAGCTCTCACTCCCAACCTGCCTGCATGGCGCCGCAGCATTGTAGAGAACGCCATCATTCGTCCTTTTGAGGCCTAAAGCTCAGGTGCACCTTGCTCTCGGTGGGTTGTTCCTGATCTTGATATTTGCTGCCGAGCCCGGGTGAACCATAGGGGCGGTTTACGGGAGTAGTCATTGTCAAAAAGGAAATCTGGCCGATGAACATGCCGGGATAGAGCGGAATGGGCAGCTTGGCGACGTTGGAAAGCTCCAGGGTGATCGTGCCGGAGAAGCCGGGATCGATATACCCCGCCGTCGAGTGGATGATGAGACCGAGCCGCCCCAGCGAACTCTTGCCCTCCAGCCGTCCCACCAAGTCTCCGGGCAGTCCCACGCGCTCCAGGGTCGTGCCTAACGCGAATTCGCCCGGATGCAACACAAACGGCTCTTCCTCTTCCACCTCAATGCTCTGCGTGAGATCAGGCTGCGGCTGCCGCACATCGATGTGTGTATACTTGCTGTGCTCGAAGACGCGGAAATACCTTCCCAACCGCAGGTCCACACTCGAAGGCTGCACGTGCTCCGCCGCGAACGGCTCGATGCGCAAGCGTCCAGCTGTGATCAATTCAGAAATTGTGCGGTCGCTGAGAACTGACATGCGTTGCCACCCTATTCTCGACAGGGGACTGTTATGCCTTTCCTGCCAGTATAGTGCAGCAGGCCTTCCAATGCTGAATGCCCGGCTGACACCAGTCGCATCGGTCAATTGCGCGGTATTCCGCTGATTCTGCCTGATCACGTGGTATCCTACAGCTGGATACACAGGTAGCGGCATGGGGGAATCTTTCCTCAGAAGACATAGGGGCGAACAATGGATGACGCACTCATCGAGGAACGCATCGCAGCTACACTTCAAGAGGCCTATGGACACGGTGTGCAAATACAAGAGTGCAACGAAGTTCCCGGCGTGGGAACTGCGAGAAAAGTGCACAAGCTCAGCATTGCGACACCTGCCGGCGACAACCTAAAGCTCTTTGCCAAGACCGGCACGGACTCCCAGGTGCGGATAGAAGCCGCGCTCTATCAGAGTGCCTTCGGATCGGACTTTTCGGTAGTCCCGCGTTTTGTTGCCGCCACGGAAGATGACGGGGTACATTGCGTAATTATGGAGGAAGTGGTTGGCGAGCCAGTGGATGCCTCGAACCAAGACCACGTGGTTGCCGCCTTTCGCGCCCTTGCGGAACTGCACCGTCTGGGCCGGCCCCACGTGGGTGCCTTGATTGATGCCATCCATGGGCCGACAACAAAAGTCGCCCACTATACCAATCCGCGCGACATGTTCGACCGCATCTTCATGATTTGGGGCCTCGCCACCGCCTTTGGCATCACCCGTGACGACCTGGCCATCTTCTACGACCAGCGCGTGCTCGATCTCGTGCTCAAGGAGGTGTGGACGTTTGTGCACGGAGACTTTGGCCCCAACAATCTCCTCATCGACCCAGATACTTTAGACGTTCGCTTCATCGACTTCGGCTTCGGCGAAGTGCGCGCCACGAGTTCAGATCTCATGTACGAATTCAACTACGGCAGTACCTTCGGCGATCACTTACACGCGGGACTCCGCGCCTATTGGGAAGCCTCCGACCAAGGTGTCTCCTTCGAGACCTTCCGCATCCGCCAAGCGTACTGGCACGCCAGCTACTACGCCGACGTTTACTCCTGGAAACTAAGAAAAGAACACTTGGAAGACGAAGACTATTGCCGTGGACAGGCGGCGTGGCTAGAGTGCATTCGCACCGGCGGCCGCTACATTGCCGAGCACATTGCGGCCTCGTGAACCCAAGTCCGTTCCGTCCGCGTGGCGTGGGCGCGGCAATATGCTAACCTCAACAGATTCGTGCTATCCTACCGTATAAGCCCATTCCGTTTGTGCCTTTGCAACCAAGTGACTAGAAGGGAAACAGCCGTATGCAAGTCAAGTCCAAGCTGGCGTTACTAGGCGGCCCGAAGTCGGTAGAGAGCGATCCCGGCGACATCTTCAACTGGCCCATCGTCACCCCCGAACACGAAGAAGCCGTCTTGGAAGTGCTGCGTCGGGGCGGCATGTCCGGTACGGACGTGACGCGGCAGTTTGAAAGTGAGTATGCCGACTGGATTGGCACCACGTATGCCCTCGGTGCGAATACAGGCACCGAGGCCCTTCGCGCGGCGATGTATGGCGCCGGCGTGGGCGTGGGCGACGAGATGATCTCGCCCAGCGTGACGTATTGGGCCTCGTGCCTGCAGGCCCTTTCCCTGGGCGCGAGCGTCGTCTTTGCCGACATCGATCCCGATACCCTCTGCATCGACCCCAACGACATCGAGCATCGCATTACCGAGCGCACCAAGGCCATCGTGGCAGTCCACTACTGCGGCCATCCCGCCGACCTGGATCCCATCATGGAGATCGCGCGCAAACATGGCGTCAAAGTCATCGAGGACGTTTCCCACGCTCACGGCGGACTCTACAAGGGCCGCACGGTGGGCACCATCGGCGACGTGGCCGGCATGTCGCTTATGAGTGGCAAGTCATTTGCCACGGGCGAAGCTGGCATCATGACCACCAACGACCGTGAAATCTACGACCGCGCCCTCGGCTTCGGCCATTACGACATGTATTCCGAAGAGAACATCGAAACCGAGTACCTCAAGCCCTACGCCGGTCTGCCCCTCGGTGGGTATAAGTACCGCGTCAACCAGTTGAGTTCCGCCATGGGCCGGGTGACGTTGAAGTACTACGACGGCTACATCGCGGAAATTCAGCAAGCCATGAACTACTTCTGGGACCTCTTGGAAGGCGTACCCGGCATTGCGCCGCACCGTCCCGCCAAAGATTCCGATAGCACCATGGGCGGCTGGTACGCGGCCCGCGGTCTCTACCGTCCGGAAGAGGTCGGCGGACTTTCCATTTCCCGCTTTGCGCAGGCCGTCTCGGCCGAGGGCGCGCGCTGCGGGCCGGGCACCAACAAGCCCCTGCACCCGCATCCGCTCTTCCACGAGGCGGACGTGTACGGGCACGGCAAACCCACCAACCTTGCCAACGCCAGTTGCGACGTGCGCCAGCCGTTGGGCAGCCTGCCGGTCAGCGAGGGTATCAGCGCGCGGACGTACAGCATTCCGTGGTTCAAGAAGTTCCGGCCGCACATCATCGAGGAGTACGCCGCTGCGTACCGCAAAGCAGCCGAGAGCTACGAGGAATTGCTGGAAGACGATCCCGGCACGCCGGAAGACATCGGCACCTGGCGGTTCTACTCGCCGGCATAACGGCTGCAAGTTTCAGAGTCACCGGCATCTTTACGCTGGACAGTGTAGGGTGCCTTGTGGCCAGCCCTATTGCGTTGGTGATCTCGCAAAAACTGCCTTGCTGAAGTGAATTGATAGGCATCACACGCCTGCCACAGGTCCATGCGGCAGGCGTGTTTGATTCTTCTCAACTTTAGACTCTGCAGCGGTGCGTGTCTCGTAGGTGAATGCTCTGTAGCGCGAGGGCTTGTCCCCAATGTTGTCATATTAATCCCTTACGCGCACCGTTCGCCCTGAGCTAGGTCGAAGGGGGAACGGCAGGGGGAACGGATTGTTGGTTTCGGGCACTCTACTTTCCGTACTTCCATCGCCCCCCGCGCGCGTCACTCTTTTGGCTTACCGTCTCTTTGGCTTACACTGTTAATGGGAGGGTAGTTTTGTACGCGGAGCGAGGTGATTGTTATGGATCAACTGGGAATAATCGTTATCGTCGCGGTTCTCATCATTGCCGCGTGGCTTGTCATTCCGCGCATCTTTCCTCATCCACAGATGACCTGCACCCGATGTGAAGGCACCGGCGCGGTAGATGAGAAGTGGCCGAATCCCGATGAACCAAGCGGCTGGCACGAACTCAAGGGCGAGTGTCCTAAGTGCGAAGGCAAGGGCAAAGTGAAGGCAGCTTAGCGCTATCATCGAGCTACGGGTGTGGTCTCGAAAGCGCCAATGACGTATATCGGCGGGCTTGCAACGCAGCTTCCAGCCGCCGCGTGAATTTTGATACTGGCTTCCTAAGGAAGGCTAGGTAGGCCTAGGGTGCAACTGATCCCCATCGACGCCGCACCCGAAACGGAACGGCAGCGACAGCCGCTCGTCACCGTAACGCTGGTGGCGATCAACGTTGCAATTTTCGTGGCAGCGCATTCCCTGGGCTGGAGCGCCCGCGAGTACGGCCTGCAACCTGCCGGTCTCTGGGCGGGCGACCTCGACCAACTCCGCAACCTTCTGCTCGCCGCCTTTCTCCACTTCGGTTTCCTGCACCTGGCCGGCAATATGCTCTTTCTCTGGGTCTTCGGCGCTAACGTCGAAGATGAAATGGGCCATCTGGGATTCGCCGTCTTCTACGTCGCATGCGGCATTGGCGCGGGCCTTATCGAGTCTGCCATCTTTGCCAGTGACACGATACCGCGTATCGGCGCCAGCGGCGCGATTGCCGGTGTGCTGGGCGCGTACCTCGTGCTGTTTCCCCTGTCGCCCATTGGCATCATGTCGGTGCACGTTCTCCCCATTTGGGCGCTGGACCTGCTAGATGGGCAGGGCGAGCGGCGTCCGCCAACGTTTGACGTGTCGGCGCTCATCGTCATCGGCGTCTGGCTGGCGCTCCAGGTCATCGGCTCATTCGGCTCGGTGGGCGGTCAAGGCGGCGGCATTGCCTACACCGCGCATCTTGGCGGTTTCGCCGTCGGCTTCTTGATCGTGCAGGTGCTGCGCCGCGGCTTCGGTTTCGCGCCCGATGCGGATGACAGCGAACCCGAAATCATGAGAACCACCGGCAGGGAATTGCTCGTTGCCAGACGGCCATTGCCGGCCGGACACAGACTCGCGCCGGAAGACATGGAGCCGTATAC
>VXOZ01000427.1:9267-30684 GCA_009839775.1 Chloroflexota bacterium
GCCGTATACGTGGCGCCATGCCTTTCCCGAGGGGTATTTCAAACCGGATGAGGCAGAGCGTCTCTACGGGAAACGCTTGCGGCGGGCACGCTATCGTTACCAGGCAATTCTGGCTGAGGACTTAGCGAATGAAGGGTCCACGTAAAAGAAAAGCGGGTCGCCCGCTACCGCAGCGTCCCGCAAGTTTCCAGTTAGTGTAAAGAGTGCGACGCGACACTGTCACTCATGCGAATCGCACACCAACTCGTGCAGTGCGCTTGATCACTCTCCAAGCGCCCTACGCTACATCTTCTGCAAGATGTTCGCTTTGAGAGTCTCGTATTCAGCCTCTGAGATTAACTCCTTGTCGAACATCTCTTTGGCTTTCGCCAATTTCTCCACCGGATCATCTGCCGGACCCGTGGCTCCAACATCACCGCCTTCAGGTAGCGTTATCTGGGTGCCGCCTGCTCTCGCGCGCTCCTCTTCCATCTTGCGCACCCGCCGGCGCTCACGCCATTCCTGTTCCTTCTGTTGGCAAATGGTATAGAGCGTCCGCGCCTGGTCCTTTACGAGGTTGCCTGTCTGATACGTCTCCTCGTTGGTCAATGTGCACTGAAGAGAAGAAGAGAGCGTATTCTGGTTTATCTTCACGTTCGCAACGTCCTCCCAGAGGAAGTCATGGAAATCAAACCCCCTGAACCGGTGGCGTTGGAATATGATCATGCGGTTGTTGGTTGCCGCTACCGCGTCACGCCTCTGCCCCAATGCGGTCCAAGCCTGATAAGCGATATATAGTATGGATTCATTCTCTGTGAGGACGGACCTAACATCTTCGACAATCGGACGCAGCACGCTTAACTTCTGGCTTTCGTCAACCCGCTCGATGCCGAGCTCGTGGCGAACGCTTTCGATGTTGTCTGCCATGACAACCTCTCCCTCCCGGAAGGTGCACAGGGATCACTTCGGCGGCAGCTTGACGATCGCAAACCAGAAGTCTTCCAAGGACTGCACCACGGTTGAAAACTGCTCCAGACCCACCGGCTTGGTGATGTAGCAGTTGGCATGAAGCTGGTAGCTCTTGAGTATGTCCTCGTCCTGCGATGACGTCGTGAGGACAGCCACCGGAATTGTCTTGAGATCAGGGTCTTCCTTAACGTCCGCCAGTACTTCGCGCCCGTCTTTGCGAGGCATGTTGAGGTCGAGCAAGATGAGGTCGGGGCGAGGCACGGTGGCGTACTCGCCTTCCTTCCGCAAGAAGGCCAGCGCCTCCACACCGTCGCCGACGACGTGCAGGTTCGTCTGGATTTTGCTTTCAAGCAGTGTCTCCTCGGTCAAGAGCACGTCGCCTGGATCGTCCTCCACGAGCAGGACCTCCACCGGCTTTGCCGCCTGTCTTCTCGTCATGCGATTTCACTCCGATACTGAGGGAATGTAAAGCGAAATGTGGCGCCGCTTCCTTCTTGGGATTCGACCCAGATCCGGCCGCCGTGTCGCTCGACGATCTTCCGGCAAACCGATAGGCCGATTCCCGTGCCCCCATACTCTTCGCGGGTGTGCAGCCGTTGAAAGATTACGAAGATTCGCTCGGCGTATTGTGGATCAATGCCGATGCCGTTATCCCGCACGGAGAAGACCCACTGGTCATCCTGTTCTTCCACACCAACGTGTATGCGCGGAGGCGCATCACCCCGGTACTTGATGGCGTTGCCGACGAGGTTTTGAAGCAAACGCACGAGCTGCGCGGCGTCCCCGTTGACTGTCGGCAGCGGGTCGTACGTGATGTGAGCATTACTCTCCTCGATACCAACTTCAAGGTTGGCAAAAGCTTCCTGCAGGACATCGTTTGCATTGGTCGGCGCGAACTCCTGGCCCCGCGTGGCTACGCGCGAATAGAGCAAGAGATCGTTGACCAACGCCTGCATGCGCATGGCCCCATCCACAATGTAATGCAGGTAGACACTGCCTCTTTCGTCCAGCTTGTCGGCGTAACGCGACTCCAGCAAGTTGCAGAAGCTCGCGATCTTGCGCAGCGGCTCTTGGAGGTCGTGCGAGGCCACATAGGCAAACTGCTCGAGTTCCTGGTTCGAGCGGCGGAGCTCTTCTACGGCATTCTCCAGTGCGGATTGGGCCGCTTCCAGCTTTTCGTATGCGAACGCATTGGCTATCGTACCGGCGATCTGAGCGCCAATGCGTTCGGCCTGCGCAACGTGCTTTTCATCGTATGCGTATGGCTGCAGAGAACGAATATTCATGGCACCGACAAACACGCCACGCGCGATGAGGGGCACGGCGATCCGGGTCTGAAAGTCGCCGCCAAGCTCGCGCGCCGGTTGCTGTCCGGCTTCCTCCTCTTCGGCAGGTGTCCTGAAAAGGATGCCACGGCGGTCACGTTCCAGAATATCGCTTATGCCGCCTGGGATGATTTCGTGCACGACGCCCCGTTCCCAGCCCGGTATATCGCCGCCCGACGCGTACACCGCCTGCACCGTATGCGCATCCATATCGACCGCCGATATGGAGAGGCGATCAAAGGGAATGAGCTGTGAGACCTGGTGGGCAAATTGCTCGTAGATTTCGTCGATATTGAGGGTAGAGCTGATGATGCGGCCGATCTCTGCCAGCACGGCATATTCGGCAGCTTGCTGCTCAGGCTCATGATGCGCAGGCGGCCGGGAAGTCCGGACTTGTCGCGACACCTCGTTCATCTACTGCTCCCAGCGGCCCGTCGCACGTATAGCAGAGACACAATCAGGGGAAATGACTTCGTTGCATCCCACTGGCACACATGCGGCCCGAGTATGCTAGAGTGGTACTTACATTTACGTGACAAGTTTACCACAGGGATCAATCAGAGGAGCCGACGACGGTATGGACACGAATATCTTCGAAATCCTCCTCGTGGAAGACGACAGCGGGGACGCCGAACTGCTCTACGAGTTGCTGGAACAGGTGCCAAACATGCAGTTCGACGTTACCCACGTGACGCGGCTCGCAGAGGCAAGCGAGCAGACGAAGCTTGAGCCCTACGACATAATCCTGCTCGACCTCGCGCTGCCCGATAGCCAGGGGATGGATACCATACGCGCAATGGTGAGCGCCGCTCCTACGATTCCGATTGTCGTGCTTACGGGCCTTAGCGATGAAGAGACCGGCCTGGAAGCACTCAGGAACGGTGCGCAAGACTACCTCGTGAAGGGGCAGGTGGATAGCGGCGCGGTCACCCGCGCTATGCGCTTCGCGATCCAGCGGCACAAGGAGCCGCAAGCGTAATAAGGGGCAACGCGTCGGTTGATATAGTGCCTGCGCTTGCTCGGGTCACGGTTGCCCATGCATGTCTACGTCCCTCGCTTCCAGTGCTGCACCTGCTTAGTGGGTGTGTGAAAAGAGTATCCGTTCATCCTTCGACAGGCTCAGGACGAACGGATGCTGGCTTTTTGCGGGGGACCTTTCCTTCCGAGGAACCTTATCTTCCCGATGGGCCTTTCTTCCCAGGGGACCTTCTTTCCGAGGGGCCTTTTTCCCGTTCGTGGTGAGTGGGCTTCGCGAAGCCCTTGTCGAACCATGAACGGGATCAGTTGAGAACCTCGCACACCCTCTTAGAGTTTCTTCTCTTCCATGACTTTGGCGACGATTCGCACCGCCGTGTCACTATCGGTTCGCGCGGTATTTATGACAATGTCATAGAGTGTCGGGTCTTCCCAATCCACGTTGAACATGCGGCGAATGTAGCCGCGGCGGTCGTTATCCGTGCGCTGCACTTCCTCTTCGGCCTCGCCGAGGTTCATGCCAATGGTTCTGGCGAGATACCGGGCGCGGAATTCCAAAGGGGCGACAAGGCGCAGCTTGAGCAGGCCGCGCAAATCACCCAGGATGATGCCTGCGCCGCGGCCGACGATGATAGCGTTGTCGCGTCGCGCAATCTCGCGTACCACTGAACGCAACGCCGTACGAACAATCTCCGGCCGCACGCCACCCTCTTCTCGCCGGGTCGACACCTGGCCCCCGGCACGTCCTCCCGTGACCCGGGACAGAACACTTTGAATTGCGCCAGGTTCTAACCGCTCATCGAGCGCTCTCACTACACCGGTGTGCACTTCCAACGCCGCCGCGACCTGCTGGATGAGCAGGTCGTCAAAGAGCGGGTAGCCAAGCGTATCGGTGAGCTTGTCCGTGAATTCGACCTCACCCGCGCCAAGCTGCCGTGAAATGGTGATTATCGCCACTAGAGCCTCCTAGTCTACCGTGTACCCCAGCGCCGTGAAAGTTTCCTCCAGGTACTGGCGCGCACGCACGGCTTCGTGGTTGATTTCTTCGAGGGATCCGCCGCTCAAACACTCGACGACAAATGGGCCGGCAACTCCCGCCTCCTTAAGGGCGCCAAACACAGCGGGGAAGTCTACCAGACCATCGCCGGGCGTTACCATCACGTCGCCTTCCTTACCCCCCACTTCATCTTTGATGCACATCCCACTCACGATCGGAGCGATTTCGTGAATGTGCGCCAGTGGGTCCTCTCCAACGTAGTAGAGCAGGTTGCCTGCGTCATAACAAATCTTGAAGTTCTGGTGGTTGACTTTCTTCCAAGATTCGATGGTATCCCGCGTCGTATTGCTCAATCCGCCATGCGGCTTAAGCATAATTGTAATGCCCTTGTGCATGGCGTATTCGGAGCTCTCACGCATGATGGCATAGTACGTTTCGTACTGATCGGGATTGGATGCGCCACCGGTCAAGACATGGCGAGTGCCAAGCTGTTCGGCGTAGTCGATCTGGCGGTTGACTGCCGCCACTCCCTCCTCCACGCTGGACAACGGGCAGATTGCCATCATGATCGAGAACTTCAGTCCCGCACCCTTCACCACCCGCTCGATAGCGGCCACGTCTTCCGGTGTGGAGTTATGGTCGATGAGCCGCGTGGGAGTCATGCCCATGGGGCCAAAGTAATTGAAACCGGCGGCGCGCATTCCCGCCGCCGCAGCCTCCACACCATAGTCTTTCCAAGGACGGGTGAAACATCCAAGCGTGATTTCCATAAGGGGCACCTTTCCTCTTTAGGTTCGCTGTTTCTCGGAAGAACTTTGTACCACAATCCTCTTTCCCATTAGCCGTCCGTCGGCATCGCGCCGGCCGGCCGGTTCGCGCTGGGCCGGAAATCCGGCACCTCGAGCAATTTCGAATTCTGTGCAATCGACTCTGCAGCCAGGATAGCTGGCGCGGCGGTATCCATCGCACGATACACGTCGAATTCCAACGGCCTTACGCCGTTTACGGCATCGCGGAACGCCGCGTGCACGTAGTAATCAGCGTCGCCGTGGCCGCTGCCCCGCGCTTCTGCCGGTGCGTCCGTCCGCTGGAATTGCCAGTCCACTTCCGCCATATCATGCATCTGGCCGTTGGCGAGCCACATTTTCGGTTTTTCGCGATTGGACCGCCGCCACTCCACTGAACCTTGCGTCCCCATGATCTGATACCAGTGGTAGTCGCGTGGCGGCTGGGGCTGGGCAAAGCTCGCGGCCAGCCGCAGAATGGCGTCTTTCTCGGTCTTCATCAAACAAACCTGCATGTCAGGCTGGGGTATCACGGGATGCGAATAGCTCGGGCCCTGCGTACTCATGCCCGTGACTGACACCACCCGGTCGTCGAGCACGTACAGCAACGGACTGAGTTCGTGCGGCAGATAGTGGATAGCGGGCATGAGCGCGCTCCACGTCGGCTCCGCCTCGGGGTGCGCGGGAACTTCCAAGGGACCGTAGAACGTCGCTGTATCCTTCTCCCAAAAGAACTGGGAGACGTAGTAGTGAAAGTATTGGCCTTCCACAAACGTCACACGGCCGAGCTGGCCCTCCGCCACCATGTCATGCCAAGCCTGCATCACGCCCATGTAGCGGGTCTGTTCCGCCAATTGGTAGACCTTGCCGGAGCGTTCAGCGGCCACGACAATGCGCCAGCAGTCCTCGATGCAATGCGCGGCCGGTACTTCCTGATTCACGTGCTTGCCGGCTTCCAATGCTTGTGCGGCCAGCAAGCCTTGGCGGGGATTACGCACCGTCAGGGCGATGGCTTCAACATTGGCGTCGGCAAGGATGTCTTCGTACTGCGTGTAGGTTGCTACACCGTCGCTGTTCTCAAGTACAGCGAGGGACGGCTCGTGCGTTGCGACAATGGGATCACAGAGGGCTACAATGCGGTAGCCTGGAACACGTTGCAACAGTCGCATCCAACTGCGACCGCGGCCCCCCAAGCCGGCGACACCTATCCGAATTTCGTCCATGTGTTCTTTACTCTTCTCCCCCTCTTGCATCTTCACGCCTACGGTATGCCCAATACCTGCACCTCTGAGTAGGGCATCGCGCACCCGTTTGCCCCGCCTCAATACGTTTGCGGATAGCAATCCTGGACCCAAGAACACGGGTGGCTACTACATTAATCTGCTTCCACGCTAACCGCCGCGCCCGTCTGCAAGGCCTGAGCCGCCGACAGGAATTCAGCCGACGTTATGGTCCCCGCAATGTCGCGCAACTCGTAGTCGTGGATCGCCACGTTCGTGCAGAGCAGACCGTCAATCGTCTCGCTGGTTTCAATACCGGTCGTGCAATCGCGCAGCAGAATGAGGCCGTAGCCGCGGTCGCGCATAGCCAACATGCCGTAATCCCGATGCGGCACGCAGAGATTGGTGGCGAAGCCCACGTAGAACAGAAAGAGCAACTTGCGGTGGGCGCAGAGCCGGTGCAGTTGCTGCCCGTTGGCGATGACGAAGTCATCCGGCTCTGGAAAGACTGAAGCATCTATGTACCGGTCTTCATTGATCTGATCGATCTCAGCAGCCCACGTATCGGTACGGTCCACCCTCAGGTGCGCCCATTCTCCTCTACGCTTGGCGAAATCCTCAGGCGGCCAAGCCGGCGCCGCTTGAGGCTGCGGTGAAAGTTCGCTATCGCCCGCGTAGCGCAGCCATTGCGGAAACTTGTGCGCCACAGGCGGCGAGGGCGCGTGAATTACGGTAACACCAATCTCGCGGCAGGCATCCAGCACCGGCCGTATCCGCTCGCGGCAGATCTGCCCGGTTCGTTCCACATGGCTCGCCGTTATGTGAATGTCCCAGCAGTCTACCAAGACGATGCCGGCATGCGCCGGCGGGACCGAGACATCGTTAAAGCGATAGCTAAAGTGCTCTTCACGAAAAGGGAGGTCCGGCGCGGTGGGTTCGTGGACGATGTGCCGGGTCGAGATCGCTAGTGCTGCCATAGCACGCCCTCCTTCATTTTGCGGCAATGCCTCACAGACGGCAGCGCAAGGTGGAGTTTTGCTAACACTACCAAGACTATGGTGTAGCCAACGCTCCCTTGTCAAGGCAGACACACCGTCGTGACCCTCAAACAAGCACAGAAACATCACCTGGCAGCGCAAGCATGAACTGCCTTAATCGGCAAAAAGAACTTTGAACCAAATACGCTGTTCAACAATTGTACTCTTCCTCATAGGCTATTGAATTCGGTATACTAGAAGAGTGCAACCTTGCGCGTAGTTCATTCACCACTCTTCTTCACCCAGGTCCCACCATCCACGTGTAGCTCGGCTCTTTATCCGTCTCGGGACACTCACTCGTCTCCTTTTTGGTAGGCCCCGCTCATGAGTCCACACCCTTCCTTGCTGCTATCACCTGAGCATGCCGCGCAGGACTTCGCGTTGCTGGCGCTGCACCGCCGCATCCATCAGTCGAACCGCAACTTTCGGCTGGGATTGGGGCAAGGCCAGGAACTCATCAAGCTGGGACTTACGGACCGTCCCGCAGCGGCGATGGCCTATCGCCTCACCCACCGCATTACCGTGAACCCAGGCATGCTCGGGCCCGATGGCTTTGTCACCGGCGCCCTCGCCGCCGACACGACGAGCGGCACGTTCTTGGAGCAGAGGCGCGCCGGCATATTCGATAGACTGACCGACGCAAATCTCTATGGCCTGCGCCGGGAAGTGGCACGGCTCGAACGCTGGCAAAAGCACCTGGTGGTGCCGATTCCCCAGGAAACGGGGTCCGATGCGTTTGGACGCTATCTCGCTAATCTCATGCGTGAATTCCAACCCAGTGCAATCATCATCGGTAACGAAGAGAACCTGCACGACATCTATGCCCAAGATCAACAACGCTTACAGTGGTACGTGGATCGTTTCGTGACCGGCCAGCGCGCGATACGGAAAATCGACCCGCTTGCAAGCGTCCACCTGTATGGCGAGGCCTATCACACGCGGTCGGACAAGCGCTTCTTCCTCCAAAGCGCGCTAGCAATGCTCAGAAGCCGCGGCGTACTGCCCGATGCGCTTTTGGCGCACTTCTACGATCATCCCGATCTGCTCCAGCCGTGGCTCGATGAGATCAGTGCCGCCACCACTGAGGCAATTCAGCAGCACCTGCCCATAATTGTCGGCGAACTTGGCCACTTTGGCGACGTCATCGGCGGCGGGACCATCGTGCGCCGGGGCGCAGAAGACGAGCAGCGCCTTTCACCGGAGGAACAGTCCCGCGCCGTGGCGCAACTCCTCGCCGCCGCCACGGCCAGCACTGCCAGGCAAGCTTTCTACTATGGCGCTATCGACACCATCAGTGGCGGTGGTTTCGAGAGCAGAAAGGGCCTGACCGTGTACGCGGATAGTAGCGCCAACATGATTCCACGTCCGGCACTAACGGTCTTTCGTTTTGTGACAGACTTGCTCGCCGGAGCCAGCGCGTCGTTGCACGCCAACGACGCAAACGGACTCACCGCAGTCCGCTTCGTGCGTCCGCCGTTGACGCCCGATGAAGAACGGGACTTGGAAGGCTGGATTGTCTGGGTGAACGATCAACGCGGGGAACCGCGGGAGTTCACGCTACCGCCGGGTTTCGTCAGCTACGATATCTACGGCAGAATGCAGAGCGACGCGCGGCAGGAAGCGCAAGTGATCCGCCTGGCAGAATCCCACAACCCCGACATCGGCGGCGATACTGCCATCTTCTTCCGTCTCAGCGGGGACGCCCCGTTTCCATTGCAGTAGCCACGGCTGAAGTCGCGGCAGTAGTCGCGCGCGTGTGATCCTCTGACAACTGCCGCTCGGTGCCGGTCATTTTACCTTGGAAACGCTCCAACGCGTATGCAACTTAGTCATTGGCCTGTTTCTTAAGTTCGTAGAGTGTGCTGATCGCTTCCAGCGGGGTCATGGCGTCTACGTCGAGCTCCTGCAATTGGGAAACCACCGGATGCGGGCCGCTGAAGAGTGGGAGTTGGTCGGCGCCATTCTCACTTGGCGCAGACGTAGGTTCACCGCGCAGATGCCGCTCCTCCAACTCGTACAGCACTTGCTCCGCGCGCCGCAGCACCGGACGCGGCAACCCGGCGAGCTTCGCCACGTTGACGCCATACGAGCGATCTGCACCGCCGGGCACCACTTTGTGCAGAAAGACCACGTTTCCTTGCTCTTCCAAGACGTCCACGCGGGAATTCCTTACGCGTGGCAGGGTGCCCTCCAGTTCAGCCAGTTCGTGGAAGTGCGTGGCAAAGAGGGTCTTGGACTGGAGACCCGAATGATTGTGCAGGTATTCCAGCACGGCACGCGCAATTGCCAGCCCATCATACGTGCTGGTGCCGCGCCCCACCTCGTCAAAAACCACCAGCGAGCGCGGCGTAGCGTGACTAAGAATATAGCTCGTCTCCGTCATTTCGACCATGAAGGTACTGGCGCCGGAGGCTATCTCGTCCTGCGCGCCCACCCGTGTGAAGATGCGGTCAACGATGCCCACGTGCGCGGCGCGGGCCGCCACGAAACTGCCCACCTGCGCCATCAAGACGGTGAGCGCCACTTGCCGGAGATACGTGGACTTGCCGGCCATGTTCGGCCCGGTGAGCACGATGATCTGCTGCTCCGCATCCAGCCGCACGTCGTTGGGTATGAACGGCGCGCCCTCCAGCATGGCTTCCACTACGGGATGGCGTCCCTCGCTGATCTCGATACCGTCACCCTCGTCCACTACCGGACGCACAAAGTTTCGGCGCACGGCTATCCGGGCAAAGGTAGCAAAGACGTCCAGCGTGGCCAGCGCGCCCGCCAGCTTGCGCAGGCGTCGTTCCTCCGCCGCCACACTTTCCACGATACCTGCGAAGATTCTCTGTTCCAGCGCATCCAGTTCCTCTTGCGCGTTCAAGATGAGCGATTCCGCGTCCTGCAACTCCATGGTGCTATAGCGTTCACCCGTGGTTAAGGTCTGCTTGCGCATGTACCGCTCAGGCACATCGGCAAGCGCGCCCTTGCTCACTTCGAGGTAATAACCGTACACCTTGTTGTGGCCCACCCGGAGCGTCTTGATGCCGGTGGCGTGTCTTTCCTTGGCTTCAAGATTGGCAATGAACGCCTGCGCCTCTGCAACGCGGCTCACCAGTCCGTCCAGTTCTGCGCTGTACCCCGCCTTGATAGGTGACTGCCCCGGTTCGGTGGAAATAGAACTTGTGATGAGCGCCGCCACCTCCGGCGCCGGGTCGAGGCGCGCCGCACGCTCCTGGATAGGCGACGCTGACGCCGCGCTCAAGAGATCCTTGACGGTCGCGGCGGCTTCCAGCGACTTTCCCAAACGCGCCAGGTCTTGCGGCGTCGCCAGACGCTGCAAGGCACGATGGGCGAGACGTTCGACATCGGCGAGTTTCCCCAGTTGTTCGCGTAACCGCTCCAGCAAGACCTGGTCCTGTGTCAAAGCCTCGACTGCGGCCAGGCGTGCTTCTATGGCGTCCACATCTACGAGGGGCTGGGTCAGCCACTGTCGGAGGAGGCGGCCACCCATTGCCGAACGCGTCTCATCGAGGACGCCAAGCAGCGAGCCCTGCTCCTGCTGCGTGCGGCTATTGCGCAAGATTTCCAGGTTGCGCAGGGTCGCGGGATCCAGGCCCATGAAGGAGTCGAGTGAGTATGTCCGCAGGCCGTCGAGACCGCCCAGGAATGACTTTTGCGTCTCTTCCAGGTACGCCAGCAGTCCACCGGCGGCACGGGTCGCCAGCGGCAGGTCGGCGCAGCCAAAACCATCGAGCGTGCCCACCGCCAGCACCCGCAGCAGCGTGCTCGTCGCCTCCTGCAATTCGAAGTGCCATGCCGCATACGGGGTCAGCGCCGGGACAGACAGTTGCGGTGACTTGCCTTCTGGGACTACACACTCCGCCGGTTTCAGCCGCCCTAACTCCGCCGCAAGGACCGCATCCACATCCTCCCGGATCTCGGTCGCGGCAAACTCTCCCGTGCTGAAGTCGGCATAGGCCAATCCGACCCGCTTCTTTTCCCGTACAACCGCCGCGACGTACGTATTCTCTTTGGCGGCGAGCAGCTTGGGGTCCACGATAGTGCCAGGCGTAGCCACCCGCACCACCGCGCGTTCCACCAAGCCTCGCCCCGGTTCGGAGACCTGCTCGCAGATGGCGACGCGGTGGCCGGCGGCAAGGAGGCGGCCCAGGTACGTTTCCGCGGCATGGGCCGGCACGCCGCACATCGGCATCTTCCGGCTCTTGCCGAACTCACGGGCAGTGAGGACGATCTGCAGCGTTTCAGAGGCTACCTTGGCATCGTCGCCGAAGAGCTCGTAGAAATCGCCGAGCCGGAAGAAGAGCAGCGCATCCGGATAATTCTGCTTGATGCGGTAGTACTGCTCTTGGATCGGCGTCATGCTCCGGGAAGAGGATTTAGGCATTAGGGCACTGCTCTCAAGCACGGGACTTTCACTAAGTCCCGGCCCTGGGAAGGGGACGACTTTGCCACCATTCTAGGTTGGGTGGGAGTACCGTTCAAGCGATACTGCACCAAATGCCTGCGCACAATAGTGCCAGCTTTAGGCGTCGGGTGACGCCGATTGGTCTTGGAGTATCGCCGGCCAGCGGTTGACGAATGTGAGCAACAGGGTCGTGAGGTTTGTCAATGAATCCAGATGCGCCATCTCGAAACCGTGCGTATTCTGACACGGGAAGGCAACCGCCGCAATCCGTCCGATCGCGGCCACCTTGCGGGCGATAGAAGCGTTGGTGCCATACGATTCAAAAGCGGCGTACTGCACCTCAAGATCAAGCTCCTTCGCCAAGTCGGCGAAGTGCCGCAGCAAACCCTCGTCGTAGACGTTGTAGGCGTCCTTATACACCAACACCGGCGCGCCGCCGGCCACCACGCCATACTCCTCCGCCACCGGGGCAATCTCTAACGCAATGTACGTATCACCCGGCAAGGTACGCGCCGCAAACGGCCCACCACCCCCGGCGTTCTCCTCCGTACTCGAAAACACCAAGTACACGTCTTGCGGGGGAGGATCGCTGGCAAGCAACGTTGCCAGGGACACGAGAATCGCGACTGCGCCTTTGTCGTCGAGGGCGTACGTGCCCACGAAGTCGCCAATGCGCACCGGCACTTTGCGTTGGCGAGAAACAACTACCTTGGAGCCGGGATGCACGCCCCGCGCCAAGAGTTCATTCTTGCTGAGCTTGGCGTCGAGGTAACAGTCAGACCACTTTAGCTGCCGGCCGCCATCCGAGCGAACGGCCTGGATCGGGCTCTCTTCCGTCACGTGCATCGCGCCAAAGCAGAGGATCGCTGGCACGACACCTGCATCCCCCAGGATGTCCATGGGGCCTTCACCGTATTTCCACGGGTACGTGCCGCCCAAGGTCGCGACGCGTATCTTGCCGTCGTCCTCGATGCGCTTGATGACGAGGCCGAGCTCGTCTTTATGGGCATCCAGGATGAGTGGACAGTCGCTGGCACTCCCCGCAATTTTGACGATGAGGTTGCTGGCAGAATCCTGCCAGACCTCACACGGGAGAGGATCGAGATGCGCGCGCAGCACGGCATCGATCTCCCGTTCGTTGCCGACGGGAGAGTGCGCGGTTGTCAGTTCTACAATGAGGTCAAACATCAGGCATTTCGTACAATTCTGCCGTAGCGCGGGGCTTGTCCCCCGCTTCCTCATGTCGGGGCACGGAGCAGGCTTCGCGTCAAGAGCAAACACCCGCTTAGGCAAGGCGCTTAGAACAACGGCAGCTTGACGGTGATGAAGCGGCGATGGATGCTGCCCAACGCGTGCACGGGGATGCGGTTCTCCGTTCGGTCATTCGTCAGCGTGCCGACTACTTTCAAGCTCTGGAGCTTATGCGTAAACGGGTCCACACGCATCTCATCCCAGTGCCCTATCTTGGCGTAGACATCCCGCACGAACGTGTTGCCGTCGAGTTCGGCATCGGGCACGAAGCTATCCGGCAGTCCCGCCGCTACCGCCTCCAGGCTACCGTCAGCGCGGGTACGCAACACGAGCGGCACGCCGGCAATGGAGTCGACGTCAGGATACGCCGCGAGTGTTTGGCGCAGGTCGAAAAGGTTCAGCGCCAAGGTAATGGTCTTGCCGGAAACACCGCGCACGAGCGTAAGCGGCACCTGCACGCGCACGATGCCTGCGGCTGACGTGGACGGCGTTGTGGCCCGGCCCTCGCGCACGGCTTCCACCTCTACCGGCGCCGGCACGACGAGGGCTTGATCCAGGAACAACACAAGCGCCTTCACGGTACGCGACAGCGGGTCGATAGTTATGCCGCCGAGCGTGCCAAGTGTCCTCCCGTCTTCCGCAAGAATCGGTGCGCCAAGCGGTAGGTCCATCAATCTTCTCCCATTATTACCATGGCCTTGCCTAGACCATACAAGGTAATGAAAATGGTGGACGGCTTCCTGACCGTCATTCCCGCGCAAGCGGGAATCCATCTTCTCCCTTTAGTCACACAGCGGATTGAAGCCATTGTAGCGGAATCGTACCTTGATGACTAGCTTCCACCAAGAGCCGTAGAACGGACCCTGGATCGTCTAATGCGTAACGCAAAGGCAGCTATCTGGGAATGGTTAGCGCCATACTCACCACAAAGCCCACCAGCAAGCCCCACCAGCGCCAATCCGGTGGACGCCAGTTCTCTGCGCTGCGGGTCTCGGTCCACGCAAACGCGGCAAAGTGCGTCAGGCCCATGAGCAAGAGCGCAAGCCACGCCCACCAGTGGCCGTCGCGGATACCCCAAAAGGTCAGTCCCCACCACGCCACGCCCATGATGAGGACGTGCATGGCAATGTGACGGGAAAAGGCGCGCACCTCTGGAATGTCGCTTGCACCCAGACGAGTTTGCAGGCGCTTGCCATACGGTCCGTAGTCCAACAGCGTCGCAACGGTAAGCGCGAAGTGGATGAGCGCTCCCGCAAGGAGGAGAAGCCAGCCAACGCTAAAGAGGCTTAGTATTGGAGTCACTTCTGCTGTCATTCACTACACCCGCAATATGACACGCGATTCACGCGCGCATCATCACTGGCTGCACGTGCCAACCGCATCTCCCGGTTTTTTCATCCCCATGCCGGTGCTGACAGGGGTAGGTAACTGTCATTCCTGTAAGTGTTAGGTAATTCGTTGACAGAATCTCCTGTCCACTAAACAACAGTGACAGTTTAGGTCATTCCGAGCGCAGCGAGGAATCTAGGGCCCATGCCGTACGCAGTCCAATTGCTTCACTACCCTAGATTCCTCACTCCGCTGCGCTCCGTTCGGAATGACACGTGAAGTCGATTAGCGAGTACCTACCCCTGTCAGCCATGCCGGTGCAAGGCGATCCACGTTATCCTTGTCTCCCGATCTTGCCTAAGCGTTGCGCTTTCACGTTAGGGCGCGCCGCTCGCGCTGGTGGCGAGTTTCCGGCACGAACCACGCCAAGTTGCTGGCTGCCAGCGCCCCGACGCCGGCCAAGACAACTGCGGCGAGGGCAAGCCCTGTGAGGTCAGCCACCGCGCCCACGACCAACGGCCCGCCCGTATTCCCGCCGTCGCCGATCAGCCGCCACATGCCAAGGAACTCACCCATGGCATCCCGCGGCGCCAGATCGCTGCCCAGGGTCATCATCGTGCCGGAACCGAGACCATTGCCTAATCCCATGATAGCCGCCGCCGCGAGCAGTGAGAACAGCCCACTGGTGAACGGCACCATAGCCATGCCCGCACCGAGAATGATCATCGAGGGGACTGATGCCCACTTGCGCCCCATGCGGTCTTGCAGAAGCCCGGCGATGCCGAAGAGGGACATGTCAATTGCCGCAGAAACCGTAAGAATGACACCCACTGCGGCGACATCCAGGCCAAGCACGGTAGCGCCATACAGCGGAACGATGATCTCACGCCCTGCGCGGATCATCTGCGCGAGGATCTGGGCGCTGCCGGCCGCAAACAGGTCGCGCCGATACGTGGCCACTATCTGCCCCATCGTCCGCCAGTGAGGTCGCCGGTGCTCCGCTTTGGCGGGCTTTCGTGACTCCGGCACGTACTTGAGAGTGATGACAAGGGCGACGCCGGTGAGGGCCGCCGCTAGCAGGAATGGGGTCTGTAGCCCGAATTGTGCACCCACGAGTCCCCCGATTGCAGGGCTGGCAAACACGCCAATTCTGTTCACGCCCCCAAATGCTGAGAGTGCGCGTCCCCGCACTTCCAACGGCACGGCTTCTGATATGAACGCCATACGAGAGAGCATCCACATGGCCGTCCCGCAACCGGAAAGCAGCCGCAGAATTACGAGAACGTAATAGTTCTCTATGAGCCCCATCAGCACCAAGGACACACACGCTACGCCCACGCCCAAGAGCATTACCTTGCGAGTGCCAAATCGCTCCAGCATGACGCCCGAAGGCAGGTCCATGACAAGCGTGCCGATGCCCTTTGCGGCAACCGCCAGGCTGACAAGACTAAACGACACGCCAAAGGTCGTGGCATAGAGGGGCAGGGTGGGAATCAAGAGTCCCTGGGTGAACGCCAGCAGAAAGCTGGGCACATACACCGGCAGCATGAGCGCAAAGACGCGGCGGCTCATGGATGGGGCCAAGGCAGCGGCAGCGGATGGAGTGCGCCACCGTAAGGTGTGAAGCGAAGTGCGCAAGAACTGCCGGCGGCAACAGCCGCGTTACAGGCACTGTATGAGGAGCGCAAAGCGGCAGGCTCTGCGCCGGAGATCGTCGGCATATTCTCGTAGCGAGGACGGTGCGTATCGCTCAATCGGCGCTGGCGCATCTACTATAGCACAGGCCGCAGACCGGCTCGGCATACGGTCCGCCCATCACTCTGCACCCGCCCGCCATGGACCTCACAAGTGCTACTACCTCTAATGCGCCTCTCGTGTACTAACCGCGCTAAAGAGCTTGCACAGATACCTATAGTCCCGTATACTTGGTCAATCAATTTGCACTGTGCGCGGCATAGGCACAATTGAGGAATGAACAAAAGTGGTGCTGAGACAACGATACGTCCGCACTGCACTGTTCGGTTAGGTAGGCGGGGAATAGTGGTGAGAACCATCGCAAGGAGAGGTTCACAGTGTCACCCGAGGATCGGACGATAATTTGCGTGGAGTGCAGCCAGCCGTTTACGTTTACTGCTGGCGAGCAGGAGTTCTACCAGGAAAAAGGCCTCATGCATGAACCGCGGCGCTGTCAGGAGTGCCGCACCGCTCGGCGGCGGGAGCGCTACGGTGAGCGGCAGATGCATGAAGGTGTCTGCGCGGAGTGCGGCAGTGTCGCGCGCGTGCCGTTCGTACCCCGGGATGACCGACCGATCTACTGCAGCGATTGTTTCACTACTCGCCGTGCCAATTAACGCGAACTGAGGCCCAGCACAGAGCGAGCGCGAATGAGAAAGCTCGCAGCGTGGAGTGCTCGCCCTGATCCGAGGGTGCGCTCACTGTGGAGTTTAGCCGTGGCGCAACCACGGTATGTGCGTAACCACGATAAGCGATCGTAGGACACAATGTCCTCAGCACCTCCCCGCACCCGCGCTTTCGTTGGTTTTCGCAGCATTTTCCTTAAATCAGCTAGTTGACAGGGACTTCACCATTTGGTAGTCTTGACTATGAAGCGTGACCTCTATATAATCCCTTCGAAACACCCGCACGACCTTCCCTTAAGAATAACTATAGAAGTAGCTGCTTCGACGCCCTGCTCTTTCCACAAGCCCATCACGTTACCCATCACTGCTTAGCAGCGCCTTGATATTTCGAGACTACGCAGGCTCAATATCACCCGATTTTTGAAACACTCTAGTTGGCGCAAACGCACGTAAACATTTCGCGGTAGGGTAACTCACCAGAGGCGAAGGTCGTACCCGTTGTAATACACCACGCCTACTATGCTGGATACAGCATTGGCTGGATACAGCATTCGCTGGTGCAACATTGCTCAATGCAGCATTGGTTCGTTGTATTGCTCTTGAAGGAGGACACATCTGTCAACCGTACTACCCTCTCGCAAACGTGGCAATCGTCGTCGCAAACGTTCTACCCGCCATTGGATGCAACGTAATGGAACGAACCATTCATCCAAGCCAACCAAGCAAAGGAGCGACCCCGGAGTGCAATATGCAGATCTAGACGCCAAACCTCTGGCTGAATTGCGAGAGCGTGCGAGAGAACTGGGAATCAGTGGTTACTCGGTTCTCAAGAAGCACGAACTCGTCAACCGGCTCTTGCAGGCACAATCTGAAGAACAAGGCAATCTCTACCGCACGGGGCTCCTCGAGACCATCGACGATGGCTATGGATTCTTGCGCCTGCATCGGTATTGGAACACCGGCTGGGCGGAGGACGTCTACGTCGCCCCCACGCAGATTCGGCGCTTGAGTCTGCGCACCGGCGACATGATCGCGGGCCAAGTGCGGCCGCCGAAAGAAGGCGAGAAGTACTATGGCCTCTTGCGGGTCGAGACCGTGAACAACCTCGATCCGGAAGAAGCCAAACGCCGCCCGCACTTTGAAACTCTAACGGCGATTTTCCCCGATGACCGGCTGGACCTCGAGACAGCTTCGCGCAGTATCACAGGCCGTCTCATCAATCTCGTCTCGCCGATTGGCCGCGGTCAGCGCGGCTTGGTCGTGGCGCCGCCCAAGACCGGCAAGACCATGCTCCTCCAGAGCATTGCCAACGCCGTCATGGTGAATTATCCCGAAGTCCACGTCATGGTGGTGCTCATCGGCGAGCGACCTGAGGAAGTGACGGACTGGGAGCGCAGCGTCGGTGCTGAGGTTGTGGCATCTACCTTCGATGAAATGCCGGAGAACCAGACCCGCATCGCCGAACTGGCGCTGGAACGCGCCAAGCGGATGGTGGAAGGCGGGCAGGACGTGATGTTGCTGCTTGACTCGATCACACGCCTGACGCGCGCCTATAACCAAGCCATTCCACCCAGCGGCCGGACGCTCTCCGGCGGTATCGACCCCGCTGCGATCTACCCGCCGAAACGATTCTTCGGCGCGGGCCGAAACGTCGACAACGGCGGCAGCCTGACGATGCTGGCGACGTGTCTGGTCGAGACCGAAAGCCGCATGGACGACGTCATCTACGAGGAGTTCAAGGGCACCGGCAACATGGAACTGCGGCTCGACCGCAAGTTCGCCGAGCGCCGCATCTTCCCGGCCATCGATGTCGAGCGTTCCGGCACCCGACGCGAGGAACTCCTGCTCGAGTCGGAGACGCTGCAGAAAGTGATCACGCTGCGCCGCATGCTCGCGGCCCTCGGCAATACCGAAGGCTACGAAGCCATGCTAAAGAGATTTGAGCGCACAAAGTCGAACGCGGACTTCCTCGCGCGCCTGAGCAAAGACGCGGTATAGGCGCGGCGTGCACTTCGCCCGGCGCGCTTACTCCTAAGTCAATGAGGCTCTTCCGCCAGCAGGCCGCGTGACAGCAGGCTGCGTCGGCGCTGTTTCTAACGATCCTGGCTGCCGCATCTATTGTGGCTGCTGCTCTTCCTGCCCGGCTGCGCTTTGGCCGATACTCCACGCGCGCTCCTCGCTCTCCAGGTCAGTCCGGCATTGCTGCACGCCGACGGCACTGGGTCCGTTACAATTCAGTATCACGTCGCCCGTGGATTGGACAATAGCATAGCGGCCGCACGTATGGTAATCACGGTGTGAAGGCCGAGAAATCCGCACATACCCCCAGCCGCTATGCCAGTAGACGCAGACTTCTACAAGAACATCATTGAAACGTGCTTTCCTGACATCCAGGTCACGCACATCCGATTCGTGGGCGGCGGGACCTGCCGTGTATTTACCGTCAATCACGCGCTGATTTTCCGTTTTCCTCACGGCGGCGGCTCGGTCGAAGACGGTGATTCCCTTGAGGATGACGGCGCCTTCCTCTACCACGAAAAACGTGTCTACGACAGCGTAGCGCCGCTGCTTCCGCTTCCCATCCCGCGCTACCGCTATTTCAGCACCGGTTGTGAGCAGTTCCCCTACCCAGTGGCAGGCTACGAAATGCTGCCCGGCCGCAGTCTGTCAGCGTGTCAGCTTACCCCCCAAGCGCTTGCGGTCGTGGCGCGGCAGATCGGCGAGTTCCTTTCAGCCCTCCACAGCGTACCGCTCTCGGCTTTACCGGCAGAGTTGCAGCCCCCTTCACCGGCGAGCCTCGGGCGCTCCAACGCCCGCAGCCTGTTTCGTCAGGTGGAAGCGCAAGCGTTCCCGCTGCTGAGTCCGGCGGACCAGGCATGGACGAGCCGCCTGTTCCAGGAGATTGACAGCGACTACTCTCTGCGAGAAATCACGCCCGTATTCACCCACGGCGACTTCGACGGATCGAACATTCTCTACGATGAATCGCGAGGAGCGGTCAGTGGCGTCATAGACTTCGAAGAAGCCGGGCAGAACGGTGATCCGGCAGCAGACTTCTGCGCGCTGCTCGCGGGCTTCGGCACAGTCTTCTTGGAAGTTGTGCTCGCTGCCTACACGCTCGACGCCTCCACCGCTATGCGTCGCCGTATTCACCTTCATGCCAAACGCATCCTCTTCATCGAGTTGCTCTACGGTATTCAGGTCAACGACCGGCGCTTCATCGACAACGCTCTACAGCGCCTCCACCGCGCGCGGCATGATATTCACCCCATCGGCGACTGGCTGGACGTCTCCACCAGCGAGACGAGATAGCGGCCGGTGACGGACTACGGGCATTAGCAAACCTGGTGCGCCTGCGGTATGGTGGAATCAGTGTGAGAGATTCGGTCAGCGGGCGAATCGGAGCATTTCTCACTCTCCCATAAAGAAGCGAGCAGGCAAGCATGACGAGAAGAAAACTACTCGGTCAAGGGCTGGCAGTGGCCGGCGTGTACCTGGCGGCGGCGTGTGGCGGCCAATCCGAAGAAACGACGGAGGAAACTCCCACCACACCTACGACGACGCCAGCCGCGGTTGCAACGCCCGCGACAGAGCAAGCGCCGGAGCAAAAACCTATCGCGGATGCCGTGACGTTGCAAGAATTCCCCGTACCCGGCGGCGCGCATCCCCACGACGTGGCGCCCGTGGCGGAGGCCGACGGCATTGTATGGTATACAGCGCAGCACCAGGAAGCGCTCGGCATCTTGAATCCCCTCACCGGAGAGACGCGGCACATTCATCTCGGCAGCGGCGCGCGACCTCACGGCGTGATCGTCGGACCGGACGGTGCACCGTGGATCACCGACGGCGGCCTGAACGCTATCGTGCGCGTGGATCCCGCAACTGAGGAAGTTAAGCTGTTTCCGCTGCCGGAGAGCACCGGGTACGCCAATCTCAATACGGCAACGTTCGACTTACAGGGTATTTGCTGGTTCACCGGTCAGAGCGGCATCTACGGACGCGTAGACCCGCAAAGCGGGGAATTGCGGGTCTTTGAGGCTCCCCGTGGGCGCGGCCCGTACGGCATCTGCACCACGCCCGACGGCAATGTCTATTACGCCTCGCTGGCGGGAAGCTACGTGGGGCACATTGATCTCACGACCGGTGACATCACCGAACTAAACCCACCAACAGCCAACCAGGGCGCACGGCGCGTGTGGTCGGATTCCCAGAGCCGCATCTGGGTGGCGGAGTGGAATACCGGACAGGTGAGTCTCTACAGCCCGCAGGACGGAAGCTGGCGGGAGTGGCTGCTCCCCGGTGGTTCGCCCCGCGCCTACGCCGTATACGTCGATGAACACGACATAGTCTGGCTTACGGACTTCGGCGCCAACGCGCTGGTCCGGTTCGATCCGAGTACAGAAACCTTCGCCGCGTATCCGTGGCCGAGCTCCGGCGCGGCGGTGCGCCAACTCCTCGGCCGGCCCGGCGAGGTCTGGGGCGCGGAGTCCGGCGTGGATGCGCTGGTAGTGGCCCACACCGCCATCCCGGGGTAGCGCAGGTTTGTAACCTGCGCCCGCTGCGCCATCTACGCCTCCGGCAACGGCGTAGGGCTTTCGTACCCCACGTCAACGCACAGCTTCTCTCCCCGTGCTGCCCTGTTTGCCAGCTCATCGCAGCGCTCGTTTTCCGTGATGCCGCGATGTCCCGGCACCCATTTGAAGGTCACGCGATGTGTAGCGGCCAGATCAAGCAGCCGCACCCACAGATCCGGATTGAGGGCCTGACCACGCTTGCCGC
>VXOZ01000181.1 GCA_009839775.1 Chloroflexota bacterium
ATCAGGAATGGAGGAAGCTTTCACATTCTCAATCCAGCAAAGGGCTATAGTGCATTACAAAATGCTTGATTTTTGCGCGTCTCAAATCTTCAAAACCATAGCGCTCGCGCTGGCACGTCACAGCGATCGCTGCGACAATTTGGCTCCGGTTGCCAAAAGAAGAACCGGAGAGACGACACATTCGCCGCCTCTCCGGTCTCAATTGGCTTTCTTACAAGAGGTGCCGCTCCCTCCAAAGCGAGAATCCCTCACCTCTGCCTAACTCTCAAGCTCCTGGGTGATCAGCTTGACGGTTTCCGCCAATGCGCCGCGCAGGTCGAGTTCGCTCTCGCCGCTCAGAGCGTCGCGCACGATCTGCCAATGCGCGTTGGCCGCCGTGTAGCGCCTGAAGAACGGATAGGCCTTGCCGCGCGCGCCGACGTCGGGCACGACGCCGAGCTGCGGCAGGTCTTCCACCGCTTGAGACCATTCGGGCGTGTTGTAGAAGTCAAGGCGCGGCGAAACCTGGTTGACCATGAGCAGCTTCTGCACCTGCGCCTCCAGGCCGCAGGTGAACCTGCAAAACTCGTAAGCCAAGTCCGGATTCGCCGTACCGTCAGGCACAACCATCATGTTGATCCAGGTAGCCCCACTGGTCGTGCCGTCGGTGCTCGGCCCCTGCGGCATCGGCACCATCCAGAAGTTGAAGTCTTCGGGGAATTCGTCGCGAACGTAGTAGGCGGCCCAAGTACCCCAGGAAATGCCGGAACCTTGGCCTCCCCTAAGCGTGTCCAAACTGCCTTCCGGGAAGCCCTCAACGCGGTCTTTGTAGCGCACGTGCTGAATTTGGCGGTGCTCCGCTACTTCCAGCGCCTGGGCCGTGTCAAAGATGGCTTCCGTGAGTTCGGCGCTGTGCATTTCGCCGCCGTTGGCGTAGAGCCAGGCGGCAAATTCCGGCATGCCGGGAATGTGATACGTAAAGCCAATGCGTGAATAATTGCCGCTGGAGTCCTTCCTGGAAAGCTTCTCCACGGTTTCGGCTAAGCCTTCCCACGTCAATTGGTCCGCGCCTTGGGGATCAAGGCCCGCATCAACATAGTGGTCCTGATTGATCACCATCACGTAGGAGTCCGGCCCCCAGAATGAGAGGCCGAAGACTTTCCCATCCGCAATGCGATAGGGGTTGGCGCTGGGCATGAACGCATCGGGACCTACGTCCGGAGTGGCGGCGGCATGCGCGCTCAGGTCCATCAGGATGCCGTTGTCCCACAGGTCCCGGCCCCAGATGATGGAGCTATGCGCCACGTCGGCAGTAACGCGGGCGGCGGATTCCGTGGTGAGCTTCTGGATATACTCGGCGCCGAAGGGCACAAACGTATATTCAATTGCTTCAACTTGCGGATTCGCCTCGCGGAAGGTCTCGTCCGCCCAGTTGAACCAGACTTCCCAGGTCGTCGCAGTGCGGCCCGGTTCGCGCCAATCGCGGAATACCAGGCTGACTGGCTCCATCTCCGGCTGCTTGGCTTCCTCTTTGGGCGCCTCTCCTTCCGCCATCTCCCCATCGGCCGAACCTTCGCCCGAAGTGGTCCCTCCGCAGGCGGCCAGCAGCAAGAAGCCGCCGGTTGCCGCGCCACCGGCAAGGAATCGCCTTCTGGAGAAGGCATGCTTCGTCTCTTTGGTATCCATAGTCGTCACTACTCCTTTTGCTACTATGGACGCGCGCATATGGTAAAGAATAGGAAAACTGCTGCGGTGTGTCAACGATATGAGTCAGCAACACACTCCGATTCCTAGGTGTGCGGCTGGCGCCCACGAGATGCGCACCACTCTTCGTACGAAGGCACGTCTTCACCCACCACATAGAGAAAGTAGTAGATGCCGGTCTCGCCGAGAAAGCCGAAGCGCTTGCGCAGGTCCTTCTCCGTCACGTCGTAGTCGCCGTGAGACCGCAGGTAGTTCTGAAAACTCCCGTGTTCCTCTTCCAGGTCGCGCATCGTCTGCGCGTTCTTCACGATGGCCGCCAGTTTGCGCCGGTTGCGTATGACGCGCTTGTCCTGCGCCAGTTCGTCCAGTTCTTTCTCACTCAAGAAGGCAATTGTGACCGGATCGAAGTCGTGCATTGCCGCCTTGATGTCGGGCCACTTCGCTTTGACTACAGCCCACGACATGCCGCTTTGGAAGACCGCCTTACACATGACTTCGAGGTAGTCGGCGAGACTCTGCGGTTCTATCTTTTGGGGTGCTTCCATAGTGACCTCTCTTGGGCTAAGAATGGTTGGCGTGACGTTACCAAGATGTGGAGAATCTCTAGCGGTCTGTGCAGTATGGCAGAATTGGCGGCCGTGAGCAAACCTGATCACACGCGGCTTCGGTGCTTCTCTTAACTGTGCCCATTGCCCCAGGTTCTTGTAACGGTCGCGCTGCAAGCTCGTTTGTGGGGGAGCCTGGGTAAAGGCTATAATCAAGGTGATACCAACGAAAGGCGATGCAGTTGTGACGGATTCTGAACGTTCGGATTCTATTTCACGCGCTGATGTACAGCACGTGGCAAACCTTGCCCGGCTGGCGCTCTCCCCGGAAGAAGAAGAGCGCTTCCAGCACCAGCTTAGTGCGGTGTTCGAGCATTTCCAGAAACTTAGTGCGCTCGACACCGAGCAGATTCCTCCGACTGCGCAAGTCATCCCCCTGAAGAACGTCATGCGGCCGGATACGGTCGAACCGTCGCTCTCGGAGCAAGACGTCCTCGCCAATGCCCCGGATCGAGAGGGTGACGAGTTCCGCGTGCGCGCTATTCTGGATTTCTAATACCCTTTCGAACTGATTTTGCTGTGAAGTCTCACCCTCACCCTAACCCTCTCCCTCAGGGAGAGGGTACAAGATCGGGGGCCTAGTTGCCTGACACATTCATCTGGAAACGGTGGTAGTCTGTGAACCTCAGCACGCTGACCGTCCACGAAGCCCAAGACCTGCTTTGTCGTGGTGAGACCACGTCTGTTGAGCTTACAGAGGCGGTCTTGGCACGGATCGAGGCCGTGGACGAGGCGGTGAAGTCCTATGTGACCGTTACCGCCGACGGGGCGCGAGCGCAAGCACAGGCGGCTGATGCCCGCCGCGCGCAAGACGGTGCAGACTCGCCGCCTCTCCTTGGGATTCCTGCCGCCATCAAGGACGTTATCAACACCAAAGGCGTCCGCACGACCTGCTCGTCACGCATGCTGGAGAACTACATTCCGCCGTATGACGCCACCGTGATGCAGAAGCTCAACGCGCAGGGCAGCGTGCTGGTGGGCAAGACGAACATGGACGAGTTTGCCATGGGTTCCAGCACCGAGCACTCCGCCTTTTTTACTACCCGAAATCCCTGGGACACGGAACGGGTACCCGGCGGCTCGAGCGGCGGTTCGGCGGCCGCTGTCGCCGCTGACGAGGCGGTCTTCTCGTTGGGTTCTGACACCGGTGGCTCGATACGGCAGCCGGCCGCACTCTGCGGGGTGGTTGGCATTAAGCCGACGTACGGCCGCGTGTCGCGTTACGGTCTGGTCGCGTTTGCGTCGTGCCGCGACCAGATTGGGCCCGTTTCGAAGGGCGTGACCGACAGCGCCCTCGTGGT
>VXOZ01000406.1 GCA_009839775.1 Chloroflexota bacterium
TCAGATGTGTTATAGAGACAGCCACTGTGCACCCGACCCCGTCACACAGAGCACCGCCGGAATGAACCGCCGGCACTGCGCTTCAGCGCCAACATACACATCCGACTGGCTACAAAGAAAGGCGTAGGTGCCCGACCACTATCTGTAAGGTAGAGTGAGTGTTGACATACATTCAGTATACTGCAAGTGTCCACAGAACCTAATATCTGGACTTAAGAACTATAGTCACGATCAGAATTACGTGGGTGAGAAGGTGACGCAAATGGATTCGCGACCGATCACTGAACTGTCTTGCAAAGAGGCACGCGCATTCTTTCTGAAGCATGCAAGTTACTACAGTAACGATTTGCCCAGCTACTTTAGTTTCGACGGTCTGCTAGAGGACGTTAGCAAGGTGCTCTGTGGAAAGAAGCTATCGGGCTCTTGGCATACGAAACCGAGACAGCACGAGAATGTTGATTACTTGCTGCTAGATAACAAAGATGGGCGGTATTCTTGGCGCCCGCTTGAGCTAATCCATCCAGCTCTATATGTCTCGCTAGTCGACAGCATGACTACGCCCGATTCTTGGGATCTAATTCTGAAGCGGCTGAATGACTTTGCTGCCAACCCTAAGATTAGATGCCTTAGCCTTCCAGTGGAGTCTCTATCGGAAGAAAGGGACAAGGCTGCTCAGGTAGACAATTGGTGGAGGCAAATTGAGCAAAAGTCGTTGGAGAGTTTTCTGGACTACGAATTGCTCGTTCAAACTGACATAGTAGATTGCTATCCATCGATCTATACTCATTGTATTTCCTGGGCACTCCATACTAAGCCAGTTGCCAGAGAACATCCGAGAGACAATAGACTAGTCGGAAATGACATCGATGACCACATACAAAACATGAGAAACGGTCAAACAAACGGTATCCCCCAAGGATCAGTATTGATGGACTTTGTCGCTGAGATAGTCCTTGGTTATGCCGATGCC
Source organism: Chloroflexota bacterium (assembly GCA_009839775.1). GTDB lineage: Bacteria > Chloroflexota > UBA11872 > VXOZ01 > VXOZ01 > VXOZ01. Next base: position 971 of record VXOZ01000406.1, read on the forward strand.
AAATTGACAGCCAAACTGAGAAGCGAGAGGATTGAGAACTATCAAATTCTCCGCTATAGAGACGACTACCGTATATTTGTCAACAGCCAGCAGGATGGCGAGCGTATCCTAAAGTGCATGACGGAGGCACTAAGTAGTCTTGGCTTTAGACTGAGCCCAACGAAAACTAAACTTAGCAAAGACATGATTACAACATCGCTAAAGCCTGACAAGCTAAGTTGGCTATTGCGCAAGCAGGGGGAAAGCGACCTAGAGAAGCATCTATTAATAGTCCATGACCATTCCGTTAGATATCCGAATTCGGGTAGTCTCACTAAAGCGTTGAACAAGCTCTATAGGAGGATCCATAAGCTTAAGGAGTGTGAGTTTCCGCTAGCATTGATTAGCGTTGTAGTTGACATAGCCTTACGAAGCCCAAGGAACTATCCCGTAGTTGCAGCAATTATAGGAGCACTGATCAGGCTGTTTAGTACAACGGCTGAACAACGAAATACATTGGAGAAAATCAGGGGAAAGTTTTTGCAACATCCAAATACAGGGCTGATGAAAATCTGGCTCCAGAGAATTAGTCTGGAATTCGCTCCTGATTTTTGCTTTGATGAGCCGCTTTGCAGGATTGTACAGGGGCAGGTTGTTCCTCTTTGGAACAACGACTGGATCCAATCCAAGACACTGCTAAGGGCAGTGGACCCAGCTAAGATTATTGATCAGAAAGCAATCGAAGACTTGAGCCCGTTGCTCCCTATCGAGGAAGTAGAACTCTTTGGCTACCAATACACTTAGTAGCTGTCACCAATGTAAGCGGATCTGTCTTGCTTGGAAGATTGAGTACTTGTCTCACTATACAAGTACATAAGGTGAGAGCCTGCCATCTGGCAGCGGCACCATTGCGAGCATGTCTTGTGGCGCAAAGAGTCGCTGGACAGCATTCGCCAGTACATCCGCGACAAGCCGGTGCGATGGAGGTTTGATCGGGAGAACTCATTAGCAGCGCCACAAGCACCAGAGGATTTGTGACCGTCTCTCGGAAGCCAACACCGAACGGGGCACTTGCTTGCCTGAGTATCCGGAGTCGGAGGTAGTCTGCGTAGTCAGAGTACGTCTTGTAGTTATTCCTATAACTAGTCTAGTATAGACTAGTACACAATTGGTGAAAGGATACTCTGTGCCAAGGGAGTCTGCATTTGAAAGAACCAGCTACCCACCGTGTTTGGACTGTGGCCGAGGCCAAAGCGCGGCTTTCTGAAATCCTGCGGCTCGCGGAATCCGAAGGGCCGCAGCGTATCGGCGCCAGGAAAGCCTTCATCGTCGTGCCAGCTCGGGTCTGGGCCGAGAAGGAGGCGCAACGCAAACCGCTCGGTCGCTGGCTGATCGAGCATACACCGCGCGGGGCTGAGCTTGAAATCCCCAGCCGTCGCGAGCGTGGACGCAAGATCCCGTTTGTCAACGAAGCGGACGAATGAGCGGCTACCTCCTGGACACAAACGTAGTCTCCGAGTTAGCGAGGTGGAGTCCACACCCGGCCGTTATACGTTTCCTGGACAATCGGGATGACCTTTGGCTATCGGCTATCGTCCTGGGAGAGCTTACGTTGGGCGTACAGCTTCTCCCACATGGCCGCCGTCGCGATAGCTTGAGCGCCTGGTTGTCACAGCTTATAATAGACTTCGATCAACGTGTATTGCCCATCAAGCGGTGGGAGGCTGAGCGGGCCGCTGCGTTCCAGGCACGCGCACACCGGGATGGCAAAGTGTTGCAACTGGCCGACGCGCTAATCGCAGGAACGGCAGTGACGAACGACTTGGCGATAGCAACGCGCAACGTCAGGGACTTCGACGGCCTAGACGTTGCCGTTATCAATCCCTGGGAAGTCCCCTGACTACTCTCACCACGGCCGCTCTACGACAGGCTTTGGCCTTTCCCTATTTCTGCTGAGTCGAGCGAGACCGTCGATCCGTATTCACTTCCGCTAGACTTACGCCGCACCGTCACTCCGGCACGTGTAACAGTCTGTCCATAAACCTATAGTTGCGCACGTCAACGCTCTGAGAATTAATCTCTGTGGAAAGGCGAGAAAACTCCCAAAATACCCCCAGATTCCCTTGACACCCCTATATGTTGTTTCCTATAATTTCCTCTACACCAAGATATGCCAGTCTTGCAACAGCTAGGTGGCAAATTCGTAGCGTTTAGGTGGCATTGCTACGATCCACGGTATCTTGTTGGTTCCCTAAATCACTCTTCCCTGCGCAAGCAACGCGCTGCCGCATCCACCAAGGAGAATCCAGCCATGGCAGTCATTCACACCAACGGCAGAAGTACCAATGGGCAGCCTGTGCCCGACCCCGAATCCGGCACCATGCTGGACGGCATCCGGCAGAAGGTCTTTGCCGACCGGTACTCCCTAAAGGACGAGACCGGCGCCGCTTTGGAGCACTATCCGGAGCAGATGTGGCAACGCGTCGCGCGGGGCATTGCCGCCGTGGAAGAAGAGCAGAACCGCGCCGCGTGGGAAGAGAGATTCTACCGGGCGTTGCAGGACTTCAAGTTCGTCCCTGGCGGCCGCATTCTGGCCGGCGCGGGCACGGGCCATGAGG
>VXOZ01000356.1 GCA_009839775.1 Chloroflexota bacterium
CTGCCGCATCTCCTGGGCAGTGAATTTCCGGTCTTTGTCCTTGATCGCGGAAAGAATAGTGTCTCGAAGCTGATCGCTGTCCTGGATTGCTGATGCAATCTTCTTGCTGCGAACGAGGACATCGTAATAGCTGAAGTTGGAGAGAGTGTCGTCGGAATTCTCTTTCATCAGTTGAATGACCTGGACACTCTTGGCGATTTCTGCCAGAGAGATTCCGGACACACGCCTCAGTTCCGAATCTTCGCGATTCAGTTCCTCAACCCATCGAAAACAGTACAATGCCTTTGCATAGGGAGACCATTCGGTCTTGCCGTGGAGGTGCGCTTGGCCCAGAAGGCGGGTTTGCTGCTCGTCAGTCAGCTTGCTTACGACCAGACAACTGATCTCGGCCCATTTTTCTTCTTCGGGGTCTTCATCTCGGAGCTTGCGATAGGCCGCCAAGCGGGAATTGCCCTCAATTACCTGTTGGGTATCCCAGCGAACGATGATCGGTTCCTGTAGTCCCTTGTCGCGCTTGATCTCGGGAATGAGATTCTTCACGCTTGGCTCTTCAAGCATGCGCTCGTAAATGCGAACTTGTTTCTCTTCGGGCGTCAGGTCGGGAAAGTCCGACATTTCACGTATTGCCGCATAGACCCTGGGGTTGTCTGGCAGAAAATGCAGTTCATCAATGCTTTTACGTTCGCGTGAGGCAGGGACGGTTTCACCCATTATGGCAATCGAATTGTCGTCATTCGGCATGTTGTACAACTTTCGCGGCTCTTGAGAGGATTAATGATGGTAGGCGATGCGGTCGGGGAAAAGCACGGCCTGGAGGGCTTCTGCAACATCCGTATGGAAAGCCTCGCGAAAGGCGTCGACCTCAATGTCACCCTGTGCGAGCTGCGCAGCGTGAAACTTGGCCGTGAGCAAGACATCGACCCATGAATCGATCGTGTCATTGGCCATGAGATTGTGGATGTAGCATTTGCGAGTCTGAGAGATGCGATGAATTCGGTCTTGAGCCTGAAGGTAATCGTCGAGACTGAAGCCCCGATCGAAGAAAATGGCGTGATTTGCTACGGTCAGGGTAAGACCTTCCTTGGCTGCGCCCGGCGTGGCGATAAGAACCGGGTTCGACGACTTGGTGAACCGCGTCACTGCGTCGTTCCGCTGATGGATGGGAAGGTTTCCGTGGATGCAGACGGGGTCGAACTCGGAGAGTCTGGCGGCCAGCCAGTTGACGTTTTCGACAAAGCCAGTCCAGATGATCAACTTGGAATCGCATGTGAACTCGCGGCACATGTCGAGGAGAATAGGTAACTTTCCTGGGTCGCGGTCGAAACAGCCGTCAATCAGCCCCGGATTAGAGGCGCACTGGACGAGCCGCAGCATTCGCTTGAGTATGCTGTCTGCATCATCGATTTGTAGGGAGCCGTCGATGTTGTATTCGTACGCGAGCTCGTCGCGGTATGCGGTGTACTTGAGCATCTGCCATTCCGGCAGGTCCACATGCCGCGCCACGACGGTTTTCTCGGGCAGTTGGATCCCGGCCGTATCCTTGGTCTCACGAATCGTAAACGATCTAAGGCGGTCAAAAATCCCGGCGAGACGGTCGCCATAGTCCGTCGCCGTCGAGCCTGCATGCCCGGAACGAGAGAGATGGGTGTCTGCATGAGCCTTGGCAAGGTCGTGCTCCTTGGAGTGGGAGGCCGGCAAGTCCATTGCTTCCTTGAATTCATCGAAGGAATCGCCGAGCGCCGCACCATTGTCCAGAAACTTGATCTGCGCCCAGATGTCATAGGGTCGGTTTGCAGCAGGCGTGCCGGTCATGATGATCCGGCGTTCGAAGGATGGTGCGAGTTCATGAAAGAACCGCGTTAGGGCCGCCTTCGGATTTTTGATCTTCTGGCTTTCGTCCAGGATGCAGCCAACACGGCATGTCTTCAAAAATAGCCGAATTGTCGCCGCGTTCGCCGCCAGGACCTCATAGTTGGTCACGTACAGAAGCACCGGGGAGTTGAACGAGGCGCTGTTCTGGGCGCGGTTTCCGGTCAGGACATGAGGAGTGATGTGACTATGGGCGGCAATCTCGTTGCGCCAATTTTCCACCAGAGCCTTTTTCGTGACGACGAACACGGTGTCAACATCGTCGCTCTCAAGCCAAAGCAGCGCGAGGTCGATCGCGATCTTGGTCTTGCCCAAGCCCTGTTCATGGAAAATCCCGGCGTAGGGACGATCCTTGACGGCGCGAATAGCGTCAAGCTGAAAGGGATAGGCCGAATGTTTAGCGGAGAAGTCCGGCTTGCGTCTCAGGACAAACGCCATAGCTCGCCTCCAAGGGGACCCAGCGCCCAGAAATCGAGGCCGTCAAATACCTCGACCTGAAGGCATGAAGACACTTGAGCGCGGCAGTGGAACTTGAGAAGTCCGCGAGCGGTGTCAGCTGCCTCGCCGTTTACAGCCAGTATGAAAATGCCAATGCCAGACTTGATGGTGTCTAGGTATCGCAGATAAGCGTCCACCTGACTACGAGTATGATTGTTGTCGATGTCGCCATCAGTCTTGGCTTCGGCGATCAGAGCACAAAAGCAAGCACCAATGCTCCAGCCTCTAATGTCCGGACGATGACCGTTGATGAAGGGTGGGACCGGGTCACCCGGCGCATCTTGGATATCCAGCGTCAAGCACATTTTGGGGTGGTGCTGACGTATCGCCTTCGCGGCGTGGACCACCATGCGCCTGTGCATATCACTTTGAGACATCGCTCAAGAGGCCGTTCAGTTGCTCAGCCAAGTCGCTCAGGGTGTCGATGTCCCGATCCGCTGTCTCGTATTCCCTGTCGCGAAGTGCGAGGTACTCTTGTCGTGGCATAGTCGTGATCTTCTGGAGCAGCGCCTCCGCCAATGCAGCTATGCTGGCATTTTCGACAATTGTTGCTACGGGTGATGTGGGATCGTCCCTTTTGCGGTTGGCCTCGGCGATGTCGATGGCGTGTTCGATTGATCGGATGCCCCCATTCACGAAAACGTCCAGCGCCTCCTCGTCAGCAAGGACGCGGGGCAGTTTTCGGACATCCGCCAGCCGAACTATCTGGCCATCACGTATCCAACGTCCGAAGTCATGGAGATCGAAATCCGCCTTGTAAATTGACTCCTTAATATCTTTCTTTTGAAGCTCGACAAAACCACTGAACCGATCGACTTTGAACGCGTCGCCACTACTTACATCCCGGTAATACTCATTCATGTCGTGGTAGGCGTCGATCTGCTGGTCGATCGAGTTTCTGTTGCCCCCGCAGCGTGCAATAAGTTCGTCGTAGTCCATGAACTCGACGTTTCGTAGGTAGTGTAGGTATCGGGCCTTCTCGTAAGCCGGCCACTCGCGCGCACCAACGAGGTGAGCTGTCACGCGGATCGTTTCGATGTCCTGATCTTCGGGGTCCTGTAAGACCAGGCAATCGATTGACGTCCAGTCTCCGGGAGCGCCTTCCTCTTGAAGCTCGTTGTAAACGGTCAGCCGAGTGTTGCCGTCTATGCAAACGAAACGATCGCCCTTCGGGGCGACGACGACGCCGAGG
>VXOZ01000027.1 GCA_009839775.1 Chloroflexota bacterium
GTGCTGCGCACGGCGTATTCGAACAATCTCAAGAACAGCATGGACTTTTCCACCGCGCTCTGCCAGCCCAGCGGCGAGCTTATTGCCCAGGGGCTGACACTCCCGCTGCACCTCGGCTCCGTGCCTCACGCTATGGAAAGTATCTTTGCCACGTTTGGCGGTGACGTGCAGCCCGGCGATGTGTACATGCTCAATGATCCCTACGCCGGTGGCACGCACTTGCCGGACATCTATATCTTCAAGCCGGTTTTTTTGGAAGGCGAACTCGCGTGTTTCCTGGTATCAATTGCCCATCACGCCGACGTGGGCGGTATGGTGGCGGGCGGAAACGGCTGTGACGCTACCGAGATCTTCCAGGAAGGGATTCGCATTCCGCCGCTCAAGCTCTACGCCGCCGGTGAACCAAACGAGGCGGTCTTTGAACTGATGCGAGCGAATGTGCGCGTGCCGCGGCTGGTGCTGGGCGATCTCCGCGCCCAGCTTTCCGCCTGCCACGTGGGCGAACGGCGCGTGAAAACGCTTTTTGCGCGCTACGGACACGAGGATCTGCAGGCGCGATTTTCCGCGCTGCTCGACTACACGGAACGGCTGGCGCGGCAGGCCATTGCCGATTTGCCCGATGGTGAATATGCGTTCACCGACTACATCGACGACGACGGCTTCGACCCGGGCCCCATCCCCATCGCCGTCTCCGTGAAAGTACACGGCGACTCGATGACGGTGGACTTTGCCGGCACGTCACCGCAGGTACGCGGCGGCATCAATTCGCCGATACCATTCACCCGCTCGGCGGTCTACGCCTGTGTGCGCAGCCTGATGGGCGAGGAAATCCCGAATAACGAGGGGTACTTCCGCCCCATCGAGGTGATTGCGCCGGAGAGTTCGGTCATCAATCCCAGTATGCCCGCGCCGGTGGCGGCGCGGGGCCTTACCGGCTACCGCACGGCTAACGCGGTGATGGGCGCGCTGGCTAAGCTGGCCCCCGACCGCATTCCGGCCTGCGAAGTTGGCGGCGATACCGGCGTGAGCATCGGCGGCTACGATGATAACGGCAACCCGTTTGTCTACTTGGAGTTTCTCTTTGGCTCGTGGGGAGGCAAGCCCTGGAGCGACGGTACCGACGCTATGGCGAGCATCGTCGTGAATTTTTCGAATAATCCGGTGGAAGTGGTGGAAGCCGAGTTGCCTTTGCGCATCGAGCGCTACGGCTATGTGCCGGATTCCGAAGGAGCGGGCAAGTATCGCGGCGGCTTGGCTTTGGTGCGCGACTATCGCCTGCGTGAGCAACGCGCCACGCTGCAACTGCGTTCAGATCGACATAAGAAGCACGCGTATGGGCTCGCGGGCGGCCATGACGGCGCGCCCTCGCGGAACATCCTCAATCCTGATACAGAGGCGCGCGTGCTCACGAGTAAAGCGACCGAGACTATCTACGAGAATGACCTATTCCGGCACATGGTGTCGGGTGCGGGCGGCTGGGGAAGCCCCAGGGAACGAGACCCGCAGTTGGTTCTGGAAGACGTGCGCAATGAGAAAGTCTCCCGCGAGCGCGCTCGTGAGGTCTACGGGGTCGTGATAGCGCCTAATGGTGAGATCGATCGGGAGGAGACGGAACGTTGTCGCCGAGCGCAAGACGGCTAATGTGACGCGTTTGGGGGAGTCATCTTGCTCTCAGATTAGAGTCCTGCCGCCTGTGCTGCAAAGCAATGGCGGCAATTGGATTCCTACGCTGACTTACTTGCTCGATTCACGCGCAATACTGGACGTCCGTGAACCGGCCTTCGACAGGCTCAGGGCGAAAGGACTCTAATGTGGCCTCAGGGCGCATGGGTCCTACGGCAGGCTCAAGTCGAGCTTGCACCCCAACGCGGCAATTGCATCATGAGTACCAAGACTAGACCGCTGCTTTCTGAACACCCCGACTAGACCGTTGCCTGTGCCAGCTCTGCGAGCCGGTCTGCATTAGCGATCACTTTGCGGAAGGCGTCGCCGACTTGCTCCACCCACTCCGGGTTGGGATCGATCGGGGTTTGAATCCAGAACGCTGAACTGTGAATGCGTTCGCTCACGGGCAGAGAGCCGCGCTGCCTGCGCACGCGCGAGTCTGACGGCAGGTCCTTCCAGGGACCGCCGACATTGTCGAGCGCATAGTCGTTGAAGAGCGGCTCCAGGTGCATTACGCCATAGCCAAAGGGTGTTATCTCCGTCTTCGTCTGTACGCCTTCAGCGACCAACGCTTTGAGAAGAGTATCTACAGGCACGCCGATTGCCTCAGTGTCGAGCATCCCGGCGTAGTGTATCAAGCCGCCACGTATTGCCTTGGGATAGACCTGCTGCGGATACACGCCTGGGATGGCGCTGAGCAGAGTGTCGAGCCGGTCGAACCAGGCCCGGCGCTTCTCGTTCATTTCCGGCAACCGCCGGAACTGGGCGCGCACCATGCCGATGGCGAGCGGATTGGCCCGGTACTTCACGCCCAGACCCATATTGCGCAGGTCGGCGAACTCGGCGGTCGACCAGAGCTTGCCGCAGCGCCCGTATTGTCCCAGCGCCAGCATGCGGTCGTAGAGCGCGTCATCGTCGGTCACGGCGACGCCGGCCTCAATACCGGTCATAGCCTTGCCTTTCTGCAGGCTAAAGCAACCAATGTGGCCGAACGAGCCAACTGGCTTGCCGTCCCACGTCGCGCCGTGGGCGTGTGAAGCATCCTCGATAAGAGTAATGTCGGTACCATCCACGATGTCGCGAAAAGCGTCGAGGTCTGCCGGGTTGCCGTAGACGTGCGTAACGACGATGGCGCAGGTGCGGTCGGTAATCCTGCGCCTGGCGTCGTCCGGGTCGGCACAGAAGGTGTCGGGATCAGCATCGCAGAACACCGGTGTCGCGCCGCAATGGAGTATGGGGCTGATGGACGCGTGCCACGTAACAGAAGGCACGATGACCTCTTTGCCCGCATGGGCGCCCGCCGCAAAGATCGCGGAGTGGATGGTGGCCGTGCCGTTGCACATGGCGAGGGCATGTTTTGTGCCGATGAACTCCCGCCACTCTTGCTCGAAGCGGTCCAACTCGGCGTAGGCGTCGCCAAAGTCGTCTATCACCCGTAGCACGTACTCTCTTTCCAGGTCGGTCACCCGCTCCCAGCGGTCGTCAATCGGAGCGGTAACTGTTTTAGGCCCGCCGTCAACGGCCAAAACGGACGTCGGACTAAGGGTCTTTGCCATGAAATTCCTCTTTCAAAGCTGCCTTGAAACGCTTGACTATCACCATTATGCAGAATAGAATGTTATTGTCAAGCGGATCGACATTGTCCGGTGTAGGTACGGAATCCCAGAAGGAGGATACCGTGATGGGCGTTCAGACACGGCAGGGCCGAAAGCCGTATCGGCTTTCCCGACGAGTATTGCTCGGCGGCGCGGCGGTCGGTGGGACCGGCATCTTGCTCGCGGCCTGCGGCGCAGTGGCCGCAACACCGGCTGGGGAAACAGCGCCAGCAGAGAAGGACGGGGAATTATAAGAAACAGACTTGACTAAGGAATATCCCCTTGCTACACTGAT
>VXOZ01000481.1 GCA_009839775.1 Chloroflexota bacterium
TCGCCCAATCGTTGAGCCCGGGCTTGTCTCCGGCCATAGCGCTCATGAGGAAGAAGCGCTGTCCCTTATAGGCAATGAGCGCCTGCGTAGGCGGATGATAGAAAACGGTATCGCCAATATCGGGGCCCCAAAGCTCCCACTCATAGTGGAAGTACAGTCGAATCTCCCGCGCGATGTCCCCGGTATTCTTGACGTGGAGCTTTCGTATGAGCAGATTCCGTACGAAGTCGAGGCAGTCCGTGAACTGGATTTCAACGTTCAACTGCGGATGCAACGCCCGCGCGTGGGTCACCAGAGAACACTCTTGAAAGGCGGGCGCTAACTCCCAGCCGGTGTCGCCCAGCCAAGAGAACTGGTCGGCAACCCAGACGCCGACACGCGAGGGCCGCGCGGACAGATGGTTGTCAGCGCCGACGTTGGGGAAGTAGAGATCGCGAATGCGATAGTGCTCATCGAAATTGATGAGCATGCTGCCATTGCCGATAGTGAGCGCGCGCGGCACAGTCATACCTCCAGACGTTCTATCCGTGGCATTGTTATATCATAGCAGCCGCGAAACAGGTGCGAGGACGCAGGGCAATGGGGTCAAAAGCGAAGGCTGCGCAAGACCGACGCGCATGCGGCCATTACCCTGCGCGTACAAGCTAAGCCGTATACATCTCAGTTTCCGATATGGGTTGGTTCAGTCAGCGTGTTGCCAACGGCATCTGGAGACTAAGAATCAGGTTGACAGATAGCAGTTCAAGTGCTAGTGTAACGCCAACTAAGCAAGTCTCAAGTACGGGCTTGCATTGGTTAGGAGTGGTTTCAGGAGCATTGCATCTCGCTAAGGAGAGGGCATTATGCGAAAACTGGATGTTGACGTCACGCGTCGCAGCTTCCTCGCTATGGCTGCCGGTGGCACTGCGGCGGTTGTCTTGGCCGCCTGCGGTACGGCTGCGATGCCGGCTGCTGATGAGCAGATGGAGGCGCCCGAGGAAGAGGCCAAACCTGCTGCTGAAGAGATGGAGAAGGAACAGGTCACGGTGGTGGCTTGGAACGCAGCGTGGGGCGAGCCGTATTCCACCATCATGGGCGCGTACGGGCCGGCTTTTGAAGCCGACACCGGTATAGCGCTGGACTGGCAATTTGTTAGCGATATTGAGCAGAAGCTGATCGCATCGATCGCCGCCGGTTCGCCGCCGGACACCCACTATACCAACTGGGTGTTCCAGGGACCGTTCATGTTCAACGAACTCATTCGCCCGCTGGATGAGTATATGTCGGCGGCAGGGCACACCCGCGAAGAGTTCACCAAGGCGATGTGGGACGATAGTTCCCTCAATGGTAAGCTCTACGCCGTACCGGGTGGCGCGGACTGGGTGGTCTACTTCTGGAACAAGGACATGTACCTGGCGTTTGGCGAGGATCCGGAAGTCCCGCTGAACACCTTCGAGGACACGGAAGAGATTTCGCTCAAGCTCCATCGCAATGAAGGTGGTAAGATTAGCCACCTTGGTTGGAATTGGCGGAGTTTTGGCCGCGAACGGCTTGCCTTCCTCTTTGGTGGCGAGTTCTACAACTATGAGACTGGCAAGGTGACGCCGGATGATCCCGCGATCATCGAGACGCTCAATTGGCTCACCGAATTGACGAAGAAGCAGGGCGGCTACGAGGCCATCAACGAGTTCCACGGCGAGTCTGGCAGCTATTACCACGCCGCATATCCGTGGTATACCGGCAACTTGGCCTTCTTCTCGAGCGGCTTCTGGGCGCAAGACCGCCTGGATGCGAATGGAGAGGGTTTGCCCTATGGCATCGGCCTGCCCCCGACGGTCGAGGGCGCAGAAGCGGGCATCCGCTTCAACTCGGTGCAGGGCTGGATGTACGCCATACCGGTTAACGCCGCAAATCCGGATGAGGCGTGGGCGTTCGACAAGTGGATGTTCATCGACAACTCCGGCAAGATGGGCTACGAGACTCTCAACGGCCCGTGCGTGATTGCCCAGTTGGGCGAATTCAAGGAAGGCTACATCGCCAAGGTCGGCGCGGACAACCGCATCGTGCCGTATGTTGACGTCTTCTTGCAGTTGGCCCAGTACGGCGAGACCTACTGGCCGCCCATCGCGACGGCGGGCGACTATCGCCGGGCGTACCTGGATGCCGCGGCCCAGGTCTTGCAGGAGCAGATCACTGCCGAAGAGGCAATGAAGACACTTGCGACGACCCAGCAGGCCGAACTCGATAGCGCAATGAGCGGCTAGGGCTATTCCTTAGCTTTGGGGCGGAGAGGCGTAGGCACTATGCCTGCGCCTCTTCTTTTGTCTAGTGTGCGTCAAGTTTGTCATTCACTGGGGAGAGTGCCGGCGGGGCGATAGAGGCATCGCACTTTCATCCAAGAGTGGCAGTGCGGCATGATAGTGCATCGATATTGGGAGTGGCTCTCTGTCCTAGTGAAAGCTGCGCAGTTGACCGGCGGCCTGCCGACTGCATAGAATCAAGTGTGGACTTTCATCGCGGGGTGTGGCGCAGTCTGGCAGCGCGCATGGTTTGGGTCCATGAGGCCCCCGGTTCAAATCCGGGCACCCCGACCCCCGTTTTCTCTTTACTGAATGAGCAAGGCGTGCTTCACACGTGTGCCTTCTCATAGTTTTGCGTTTCGCTCTGCTTTCTCATGATCATTGGAGTATGTCAGCTCACCTTCCAACTCTACGCAGCCGATTCCCTAAAGGAGAAGCGCCGCGTCGTGCGGGCTATCGTCGATCGCACGCGGTCGCGTTTCAACGTGGCAATTGCGGAAGTCGCCGATCAGGATGTGTGGGCCTCGTGCGTCATCGGTGTAACCTGCGTGAGCACTGATACGCGCCACGCCAACGCGATACTCGACAAGGTGACGAACTACATCACCGGGCTGTCGCTGGAGATGGACGTCATCGACCGTGAGATTGATTTCATCCCATTCTCGTAGCGGTGTCTGTTTGCTCATGATTTGTGGTCTCAGGCCCCGTTCTTTGGAGCAAAGTCAACCATAGGAGCGCATAGTTTCGCGTTATCTCATCATTGCGGACGTTCACGCTAATCTGGAAGCACTCAATGCGGTGATCGCAGCCGCTGAACCGTTCGAGCAGCTTTGGTGCATGGGTGACCTTGTCGGCTATGGGCCGAACCCGAATGAATGTGTTGACGTTGTAAGGGGCTATGATCACGTGGCCGTGGCCGGCAATCATGATTGGGTGGCCAGCGGCAAACGCACGGCTGCGGGCTTCAATCCCCACGCGGCGTCTGCAGCGCATTGGACGGCAGAACAACTGAACGCGGACAACCGGTGTTTCCTGTGCGACTTGCCTGAGACTGTGACGGAAGACGACTTCTGCCTCGTTCACGGCAGCCCGCGCGCGCCTACGCAGGAATATCTCTTTCGCGCTGCCGAGGCAGAGAAGTGCTTCCCGCACTTTGCTACGACGTACTGCCTGGTGGGCCATACGCACGTGCCGTGCGCCTTCATCGAGGCCGGGCGAGATTCACCGAGTGACGTATATGGGGT
>VXOZ01000014.1 GCA_009839775.1 Chloroflexota bacterium
ACCAATAGAAACGGCACGAACCCTCACAATTCCTCAAGCAAGGAGACAGCATAGCGATGGCACAGATGAGCCTGCCCGCACCCGTAGCGCGGCTCATCGAGGAGCTATCCCGGCTGCCCGGCATCGGCCCGCGTACGGCGCAACGACTCGCGTTCTATCTGCTCCGCTCGTCACCGGACCTTGCCCGCAACCTCTCGACGGCACTCGTAAACCTCCGCGACCAGACGGTGTGGTGCTCGCGCTGCTTCAATCTGAGCGAAAACGATCCCTGTCCCATCTGCCAGGACCCGGATCGCGACCAAGACCGTATCTGCGTCGTCGAGGAGCCGCTCGATCTGCTGGCCATCGAGCGCACCGGTCTCTATGCGGGCCTCTATCACGTCCTGCATGGGTCGCTTTCACCGCTGGAAGGCCGCAACGTGGAAGACGTGAAGATTGCCGAGCTCGTGGAACGGCTGCAGGCGCATCCGGTCACGGAGTTGATCCTCGCGATGGACGCCGACCACGAGGGCGATACGACGGCAAGCTACGTGGCGCAGGTAGCTGTCACGCACGCCTCCCGCATCACGCGACTGGCGCGCGGCTTGCCTACCGGCGCGGACCTCGAATACGCCGACGAAAGCACCATCGCGAGCGCCTTGCAAGGCCGCCAGGATAGCGCCTAGACGATGCCTCGCCGCGATCCCGACCGCGTGTGGGAACTTGTGCGCCGGTACCAGTCGCTTGCCGACCGTTTTCCCCAATTCAGACTGAGCGAGGTCGGCGCGGTGGAGCGCTTTGGCCTCCGCTTTCCCATTCTCGCGGTAGCGGTAGGGGAGGGTCCTCGCAGCGCCATAATTCTCGCGGGCACGCATGGCGACGAGATCGCCGGCCCTCTCGCCCTGCTGGAGTTCTGGGAGGACGAGTCAAGTCAGGCGCTAACGGAGGGCATGCGCTTTCTCTGCATGCCGCTCATCAATCCCTTCGGCTTCGCGCGCGGCATACGCGGCAACGGCGTCGTCGACCTCAACCGCCACTTCGAGCGGCCCACGGCCCAACCCGAGAACACAATCGTCCTGGATTTCCTCCTGCAGCACCGTGCGGAGTTGCTCGTCTCGCTGCATGAAGACGTGACCTCACCGTGCTTCTACATGTACGAAAGCGGTGTACGGGAGCGCGCGCTCTTTGCGCGGATCGTCGCTGACGACGTTGCGCTGCTGGATGCCATCGAGTCTCAGGGCTATGCCGTGTGCGGGAGCGACCACGTGGACGGGAACTACAACCGCAGCGGCCTGGTCGTTTCCAACCCAGGGTCCGTGCGCGCCAGCCGTTCCGGCGCTCTGGAGCCAACGCTTCTGCGGCATGGCGTCATTCGACGCGTGGTAGGATTTGAGACACCGGGCCGGCAACCCCTGACCGACCGCATTCGCCAACAGCAGCTTGCGCTCCAACACGTGCTCCGCTCCTTCCTCGTATAAACGTGCGGGCACATGTGCAGCGCTGTCTGTCACCTAAGGTGACCATTGCGTTAGGTCAGGCTAAATGGCTAGGAATGGGCCGGATCGGCAGCGTTTTCCCCTCGCCCCGGCCCTTTCCCTGCGGGAGAGGGAGTTTTTGGCCAGCAGGCTCGGGTTATGCAAATATCTGCATACTTAAAATGAAAAGCGCCTCGGCAGGCGCTTTAGAGGTCACTTTATACGGTTCATGCAACGGCAGGGCCTTCGGAGGCGACGAGCGGAATCGAACCGCTGTATAAGGGTTTTGCAGACCCTCGCCTTACCACTTGGCTACGTCGCCGTTTCTGGATCGAGGAGGCGTTCTCCTCCAAATCTCGATACCTAAAGTATAGTCTTGGGAGGGCAGCGTGTCAAAAGCGAAAACGTGCTATCCTGCCTCTGGGAGACCCTTGTGCACTTCTGCCAAGCAGTCAGATTTGGGCCGGATCGGCGCTGATTCCCCCCTCACCCCGGCCCTCTCCCCCAGGGAGAGGGAGTCTGCTTGGCCACTGTCCGGGTTCTCCCCAGGGAGAGGAGGTCTATTCGGCCACAGCCCGGTTGGCTACTGCCCGGGCTGTGCATAGAGTTCCCCCTAGGGAGTAGACACCTATCGTGCAAGACTGGTATCAGCGACTACAGTTCGACCGCCTCATTGTGCTGAGCGCGATTGCCACGGTCGGCGTGGTGCTTACGTCGCGCGCGACCATGCCGCTCTTGGCCGTCGCCGTGGTTGTTCTGCTCGGTGTCGTGGTAGCAGCTTCACGGCAAATCGTTGGCGCCCGGCGTGAAGATTCCGCGTGGATGGTAGCGCCGCTCCTGCTCACCCTGGCGAGCGCGCTCTTTTGGGGCACCATCCCCGACGAACGCGCGACGCTCATTGGCAGCGCCCTCTTCGGCGTTCTGTTTCTCTTGGCGATTGTGGACTATCACCAAAACCGCTTCGGCAGCGTCCCGCGTTCACGCACCTGGCCTAACCAAGCAATCGTCTATATCGCGCTCTATATGCTCCTGGCCACACTCGATACGTGGGACTTGAATATCGTCCTGCATGCAGCCCTTGCCGCCACCGCCGCGCACGCTGCGAGTATATCCATACTGTTCCGCGAGGGCTTGCCCCGCGCTGCAATCCAAACCTACAGCTTGGTGAGCGCCGTAATCGTAGGCGAGATCGCGTGGGCGCTCAACTACTGGCCCCTGTCGACGTTCCAGGAGGCGCTCGCGCTCCTGCTGCACGTCCACGTGGTGCATGGATTTGCGCGCGCGCACCACGCGAGGAAGTTCGGCATCTCGGTGGTTTTCGAGTACGGCGCGGTCGGCGCCATTACTGCGGCGCTGCTTCTCTGGACAGTATTTCAGCCGTTGGGCTAAAGCGCGGCCGCATTGCTCCCACCGTGACCCCCGCCGTATTGAGAACCCCCGGAGCATGCAACTCCCGGAGCCGTTCGCTCTGCTCGGCACTAATCACGCGGAGCGCGGCCAGCAGTTCCGGCACGAGGATTGGATGCCCCCGCGCGCTGCCGTCTTCCATCTTGATTGCGATGCCCCAACCCTGGGAGAGCGCGCCGGCGCAGAAGAGCCCTTCCGCGCCGCTCTTGGATACAACGTTATCGCCCGCTATGTCCATGAGGTTTGTCGTGAAGCCGTTGGTGCCGGACACCATTGCCGGATGCGCGCGCATCGCCCGTGAAATGCGCTGGATAGCGGCGTTCCGGCCCGGCGAGACGGCAGCCGGCTGCGCCAGCACGGCGAAAGCGCGCGCAATGTGCCGGAGGGGAATGGCAAAGACCGGCGCGTTGCAGCCGTCAACCGCCACGTACACGTCTTCCGGCGCTACGCCGGCCATTTCCGCCAACACTTGGCGCAGGCGCACCTGCACCGGATGATCCGGCGCGGTGTATCCCTCCGTCTGCCACCCGGCGTGCCGGCAGAGTGTCAGCATGCTTGCCGGAACAGTTATTGTGAATCTTACGCGGCGGCTCACCGGCGCGGATGAGCGCCTCCGCGCTCGGCGCGTGTGTCGGCGCATGGATGCCGCACGCCAG
>VXOZ01000184.1 GCA_009839775.1 Chloroflexota bacterium
AAGCAGTGTCGTGCGATGCCCGCATGACGACAGGTGCGAATAGCAGAGTATACAGAAGGAGTTGCTGCGAATGGCTAGTGTAACTCTTGAATCCGTCACAAAGCGCTTCGGCGAAGTTGTCGCGGTGAGCAATATGAACCTGGAGGTGAAGGACAAGGAATTCCTCGTCCTGGTCGGACCTTCCGGCTGCGGCAAGTCGACCACGTTGCGCATGATTGCCGGTCTCGAGGAGATCACGGAAGGAAGTCTCTTCATTGGCGACCGCCTGGTAAACGACGTGCCGCCGAAGGACCGCGACATCGCCATGGTGTTCCAGTCCTACGCGCTCTATCCGCACATGTCGGTCTACGACAATCTGGCGTTCGGTCTGCGGTTGCGCCGCACACCCAAGAAAGAGATTGACCGCCGCGTGCGTGAGAGTGCCGAGATGCTCGGCATTGGCGAACTCCTCAACCGTAAGCCCCGGCAGCTCTCCGGAGGCCAGCGGCAGCGCGTGGCGCTGGGACGCGCCATCGTGCGCGACCCCGCCGTCTTCTTGATGGACGAGCCGCTTTCGAACCTGGACGCCAAGCTGCGCGTTACGACGCGCGCGGAGCTCATCAAGCTCCACCGCCGCCTGGAGACCACGACTATCTATGTTACCCACGACCAGGTGGAAGCCATGACGATGGGTCACCGCATCGCCGTGATGCGGGATGGTGTCTTGCAGCAACTGGACTCGCCGCAGAACATCTACGACCATCCCTCGAACATGTTCGTGGCCGGTTTTATCGGTAGCCCGGCGATGAACTTCCAAGAGGCGACGCTCACCGGCGACGCCGACGAAATGTGGGTGGAGACCGGCGGCTTCAAGCTCCGCTGGCCGCCCGACAAGGCAGCCGCCCTGGCCAAGGCCGATACCGACAAGGTCTACTTCGGCTGGCGGCCTGAGGATATGTTCGACCCGCGCTTCCGCCCCGCCGCGCTCGACGTGACGGAAGGCAACACCATGGCCGCCCGGGTTGACGTGGTGGAGACCCTCGGCTCTGAAATGTACGTCTACTGCCTCGCTGGCGATATCGACTTCGTGGCCCGGCTCGACCCGCGCGCCGAGGCTGTCGTCGGCCGCGACATCGAGATGGTGGTCGACGTGGATAAGTGCCACGCCTTCGATATGCGGACGCAAGAGTCGATTTTCTAAGGATAACTGGTCACCATACTCCACCCACAGGCCCATTAAGGGCATGTCGTGGATACGGATAGACAAAAGAGAGGAGGCAGCGAACGTGCTGCCTCCTCTCTTGGCGTCAAGGGTTCTTGCGCAGCCACTGGGAACGTCTCCTGCCGTGACCACTTGCAAACGCGCCAGAGGACATCCCAAAGAAAGCTCTGCAAGCATGATAACGAGGTGAGTCCTGCTGGGAGGTTGGGAACTGGAAGGTGTGCGAGCGTTCCGGTTTGACAGTCGTAGCTGTACTCTGTACTGAGCTCAGTGGCAGTTAGACCGGCAGTTCCCAGAGCGCATACCACTTGGATTGATCGGCTTCCAGCGGCAGTTCACGATCGGCTACGGCCTGCATCCGCAATTCAAGCGCATTGTCGCGGGTGCGGGAGCCGGTGGGAGCGAAGGGGTAAAATGATCCGCGCTTGTAATTGTAGATCCAATACATGCCCACTCCCGACATGTCTGCGAAGTGGAAGGCCGCGGCGAGGAGTTGATCTCGGTAGCCGTGTTCGGAGAGGGTAAGGCTAACCATGTGGATCGTGGTGACCAAATCTTCGAAGTCAGGGTCCTGGAGGACCACCCAATGGAAGCCAAACGAGTCCTCCTTGATCAGGGTGTCCGTGCCTGTTTGCTTACCGCTCACTGCAAGCAAATCGGCGAGTTCGCGCTGGAGGTTCGCGAACTGGCTTGACGAGAGCGAGCGGAAGCAAATGCCGGCGCTCCCTTTGCTCTCCAGCCCATTGCTGGCGGCAAAGGCGAATGCAGCCGTGGAGATGCTCATAAGACTTTCCAGATGAGAGCGAACCGGGCGGCTGCGACCCAGCAGCGCGTCCAGAAACTTCACTACGCGCGCTCCATCTGCTGCTCGAAGTCTGCGAGACGCTTGAGCCGATTCTCCAGCGAGGGATGGGTTGAAATGAGCTCCATCAGAGAACTCTTGCTCACGGCAGGCATG
Source organism: Chloroflexota bacterium (assembly GCA_009839775.1). Classification (GTDB taxonomy): domain Bacteria; phylum Chloroflexota; class UBA11872; order VXOZ01; family VXOZ01; genus VXOZ01. The sequence continues at coordinate 2,160 of VXOZ01000184.1, forward strand.
ATGAAGAACGCGTTTGCGCCTTCAACCTGACGCAAGTCATCCTTCGGTATGCGTTGCATGCGACCGCTGATCTTCAGCAGGGCGGATGAAAGATGAGAAGGAGAACCCGTTAGCACTGCGGCGCCCCGGTCGGCGGAGTACTCGCGGTAGCGCGAAAGCGCCCGGATCAAGAGGAAGCTAATTATCCAAACGAGCACCGCTACGAAGTATACCAGAATTATCGCGTTACCTGAACTGTCTCGACCCCGACCGCCAAAGCCGCCAAACAAGCCCATGTACATCCCAAAGCGCATGATCATGAACGCGAGCGTGGAAAAGAAGCTCGCCAGCGTTATGACCATCACGTCACGATTCTTCACGTGGCTGAGTTCGTGGGCGAGCACCGCCTCCAACTCGTCGCGATTCAATTGGTGAATGAGGCCCGTGGTCACTGCCACGACGGCATGCTTCGGGTCTCTGCCCGTAGCAAACGCATTCGCCATGGAATGCTCTACCATCGCAACGCGGGGCTTCGGCATATCCGCCATCGCCGCGAGACGTTCCACCATGGCGTGAAGATCGGGCGCCTGTTCCGGCGTCACCTCTTTCGCGCCCATGGACCACAGTATCATCTTGTCGCTGAAGAAGTACTGCGCAGCCATCAAGGCGCCGGCAAAGACCAGCATGGTCATGGCGCCCGCTCCCAGCGACCAGAGCGCAGCCAAGAAGAAGACGTAGACGGCACCAAGGAGGAAAATCGTGATGAACATGCGTATCTGCAGCCCACCGTCGCCAATCCATTTGCGCTGCATTAACATTCTCCTTGCATATCTTAGAGATCAATAGTTTCTAGTTGAGCTTTTCAAAGTATGCGGCCAACTTTGACGCCAATCAGATGAGGCATTCCTTTAGGGCTAAAGCGGTTCCCCTAAGGTCAATTATACTGTAGGCTCTTGGCTTTGACCACAGCAAAGAGCGTATGCGGACTTCTAAAGGTGCGGCTGTGCCGGACGCATGCACGTTCGCTGGGGATTTGCTACAGTAGAGTTGTCGAGACCGGCTTTATTCAGAGTCTTCTCCGGCGAATTGAAAGACGCTTGCGAGTATGAGCATTGCAGAAAACGTAGCCCACGTGCGCTCTCGCATTGCCGATGCTGCACTGAAGGCGGGAAGAGAGCCGTCTGAGATTACGCTGGTCGCGGTGACGAAGACATTCGGCAAAGAGACTATCGAGCAAGCTGCCGCTACCGGACTGAGAACATTCGGAGAAAACCGTGTCCAGGAAGCAGCCGAGAAGATCCCAGTGCTTTCTGAATCATTCAAGTGGCACATGATTGGGCACGTGCAATCGAACAAGGCAAAGCACGCTGTGGGCC
>VXOZ01000008.1:0-3131 GCA_009839775.1 Chloroflexota bacterium
TGGGTCTTCTCAGCGTAGACAAGAGTGTTGCCTAGGCGGGCTGGAACGCTTCCTCTAGCTCTTCACCCAAGTCCGCCGTGTCGTCTATACGGAAGATGAACCAAGCGGCAATCGCCATCATGGGCAGGAAGGCGGCGACGGCGGCGGGACGGCCCCAATCCAAGCCGTTTACGATGAGCGCCCAGACAAGCGGGCCGATGATGGCGGCAAAACGTCCTACCATCGCATAGAGGCCGTAGAACTGGCCGATGTTTTGTGGCGGCGCGAGGCGGAGCATCAAGGGACGGTCGGCTGCCCAGGTGCAACCGAGCGAATACCCTCCAAGCGGCGCTATTGCCCAGAAGATGACTGGTGCGAGACCGAAGAGAGGTATGGAAAAGGTAAGCGTGATGACCGTAGACCAGAGCCCGAGCACAATCAGCAGCGACGGCTTCGGGCCAATCCAATCTACGACAAAGCCCCACGACAACCCGCCCAAAGTGGCTCCGAGGATGCCGAGCATCAAGGCTATCTGCACCTCTGACTCGGTGAAGCCCACCTCATTGGTCAAGTAGATCCCCATGAAGATGATGAAGGTATTTGCGGCGTCAGTATAGAAGACCCGTCCGATGAGAAAGCGTCGCAGGTTCGGTAGTGCACCCAATCGGACAAACGTCTGGCGGAGGTCCTTGAGCGCGCGACCGGCAGCCTGTTTCCCAAGCATGACGCTGCCGACTCGCGGCTGCTCACGCACCCAGAGAAAACAGGGCACCGCAAATAACAGGAAGAGTACCGCAGTCAACTTGAAGACGAGCGGTTTTGCGTCGGGATTGTTCTCCAGGACGATAAGGCCCGTGATGACGCCGATGAACGATCCCATGTAGCCGACGCCGACACCGATGCCTCCCACGCGCCCCCGGTTTTCCGGTGTGCTAACGACCGGCAGCAGCGCGTCGTAGAAGATCAGGCCGGATTGATAGAAGACATTGGCAACGATGAATATCAAGAGGGCAATGAATATGCCCGTTATGCCCAGCAGGAACGTCGCAAGACAACACACAAGCGTCGTCGCGATGAGAAACGGCATCCGTCGCGGGGTCTGGTCTGAGAGCGCGCCCAAGAACGGCGCGACCAAGAAGACTACGAACATCGAGAAGCTATTGGCGAGCGCGTAGTCGCTGTCCTTCCCACCCATGTCGTTGACAATCCACAACGAGAAGTAGAGCGAAACGATATTCATGGAGAATATCGTATTGGCCAAGTCGTAAAGCACCCAGCTACTTACAGCGAGTAGTTTGGGTCGGTCAGGGGTGGCGGCGGTCGCGGTGGCTTCCATAGACACCTTCTGGGAATTCTAGCTCATGAAGGGAGCGGCGAACTGTTGACGCAGCGGAATCGCAGAATGTCGGTTGGCTGGGCGCAGGTTGAACTTTCAAGTTTGCAAGCGCCCACTGTTAACCAACTCTCCTGCGTACTGACTGCACTCTGTGAGAAAGCACGAAAAACTAGATATCTCCTTGGGCGCATGATTGCCAAGCTGATAGGAGTATACCAGTTGCCCGACTGAGAGTCATTGTGGAATCGCTCGGCCAAGATGCACGGGCTGAGTGAGCGGGAAATCGGAGATTGAGGTGACTTTGCTCGGAAGTCCCGGGCGCAGGGTCATTGAGTTCTATCCCCGATTGCAGTGGCGGCATGTACAAGGCCGTGGCTGCTTCAGGCCTGCAATTCCGTCGTTACCGCGCCGCTGAACATCTTTCCCGTCGAGAGGACGTACCGTGCGACCGGATGCCCGGCTGCGGGCGACAGCGCTAACTGCAAGGGCTAGGAGAAGGGCGCCTTGAGCTTAGTGAGAATCCTCTTTGCCAGCGAGGCCATCTCAGTCACGTGCGCCACATGATCGTCGTATGCTTCCGGGGAAACGCGGGTATCGATGTACTCCACGGAGAGTGTCCCAGCGTAGCCGCTTTGCACGAGGCCGCGCAAGAGTCCGGCAAAGTCGACAATTCCCTCACCGGGCGGCACGAGGATCTGATCAGGCGAGTTGCCGGCGTCGCGGAGGTGGACTATGCGGGTGTGTGGATACGTAATGGAAAAGTCGCGGCCCTGCCAGGGTCCGGCGTAAAAATGCGAGGGGTCGAGGGCGAGACCGAGATTCGGCACTGACTCCACCAGCCGCACGGCCACTGCCGGTAACTCGGTGAGACAGTTGACATGGGTTTCGAGACAGAGGGTGACGTCGTAGCGGGCGGCAACAGCGGCAAGCTGGCGCAGTTCGCCTATCGCTGCCCCCAATGGTGTTCCGTTTGGAGGCGCATTGATGCAAACTGCCGGCACGTTGTGTGCCGCGGCAAGCGCACAGACGGCTGCAGTTTGCTTTTCCAGCGAAGCATCTGTGTTGCGGTCAAGTCCCACATTCATAGTGCCGAGTGCCAGGTTGTGTTGCGCCAAGCCGCGTTGGAGCGAGGTGGCAAAGCCTTCCCCGGATATCACGAGGCCTGGAGCGCTTACGTGCGCCCAGTGCTGCACACCTAGATCGACATAACGAAATCCGAGTTGCCCAATGCGTTGCAGGGCTTCGTCTAGCGGTAGCTGCGTAAAGCAGAGTGTGGAACAGGAAAGTCTCAGCAAGAATCCAACACCAGTTTTTCTACGCTTCCCGGAATCCAATGCAGAGTCTAGTATCGCTGCCTTCAATACTCACTGGGAAGGTGGTCTAGCAGCCTAGACTGGCAGTATCAGTGCTAATCCATTGTTGCAGATCGCAGACCGTACATTGTTGTATTGCCCCCTACTGCCTTTCGATGACGAGCATTTCGTTGGCGCCTTTGAGAAATTCATACGGCACGCGGCTAACCGTAGCGTGGAAACCCGCGCGGCGGAGCGCTGTAAGGGCCGGACCAAGGTGCGGCGAGACCTGACCGTCGAGATCGACCAGGGGAAAGACACGGACTTCCGTTGCGACACGGCAAAGCTCGCGCAGGGCCGCGACGTGAAAGGCTTCGCCCAAGTGCTCCGAGTATAAGAAGAGAAAGTTGGAGCAGAGGGCAAAGTCGAAGGCACCATCTGCAAAAGCGAGATGCGGGAGCACAGAGACGACATAGCGGTTTTCACGCTTGCCGCGGGCGAAGTCGCGAAGCAAGGTATCCATT
>VXOZ01000008.1:3141-3500 GCA_009839775.1 Chloroflexota bacterium
CGGCCGTGCGTAGTTCGCCCAGTGCTTGGATTGATGGAATAGTGTTCCACACAAAATTGTCCCGCTTGGCAGGCATCTGGGCCATCATCTTCTCGAAGGTTTCGTCGAAGCGTTGTCGTAGCTCCTGGCTATTGAAGACGTACAGGGGATCGCACGATACGACCCGGTAGCCGCGAGCGGTCATCTCCGCGTTGAAACTGGCGGGTCCGTCTGCACAGCCGAGGATCCGCTTTGCCAGGTCTTGTTCGCTCAAGGCAAACATCCCCACGTACTCGGCCAGCGAACGACCCCAGGGCAAGACCTGAGAAAGATGGACGCCCGCACGCACCCCGCTTGGCTACTTTGTGTGGGCGGTTGCC
>VXOZ01000386.1 GCA_009839775.1 Chloroflexota bacterium
CCCGCCACCCCTGGAGAAGTATCCCGCCACGAGCAGCGAGGCGTAGAAGAGGACGGCCAAGAGGCCGCTCACTGAGCCGGTGTTGAAGACGAATACGAGCATGAGGCTGACGATGAGAGCCACGCCGAGCAAGTATCTGGCCTTCACTATTCAACCCTTCATTACGGCCAGACCACACCAAGACTTGCAGGGGCATACGCCGTTACAAGCCCTGCAAAATCTGTCAACGATGTAGTCAACTTTTACAGGAATGACATGAAATGTCAACACTGCTTAGATCGATCTCGTTAGAACGGTCATGCGTTTGTAAACGTGCTCGGATGCGGGAAATGTAATGTTTCTTACCGTAAACGTTAGACTCTTATACAATTCTTAAGGTTGTCTAGCGCCCTGGGGCTATTGCCATAATACCCCATGCTATAATGGGTAGCAGTTGACAGAGGGATCTTTGGCGCGAATTGGGAGCGATGGTGTCTTGCGATTTGCAGGGCATGGTACAGTATCAGTAATCTATCCTCCCCTTTAGTATGGAAGGCACGGTGAAGCTATGATAGGCGGGGTCCTGGGGTTCATCGGTCGTCACTGGCGCGGCATTCTGCTTTGGGTGCTGGTTGCGATCGGCTTTTGGTGGTCTGTTGCCACGTTCGGCGCAGGAAACGTCCTGCAGATTCTGTTTCTCATCTTTGCCACGCTGTTCCAGCTTGCCTTTGCGATTCTCTTCGTATTGATTCAGTTCGTGGCCCTCTTCTGGTTCCTTGGCCGCGGACGTGTGTACTGGATCATGCCCGGTGGGGAAACGGGAATCTCCTTCAAGGACTACCGCGGCAACGAGCAAGTCTTGGAAGTGTCAGCGCGGATTGTGACCCTGCTGCGCGGCGTGCGTGATTTCAAGCGCATGGGCGGCGAGGTTTCTCGCGGCCTGCTGCTGATTGGGCCGCCCGGTACCGGTAAGACGTACTTGGCGCAAGCCATTGCCACCGAGGCCGGCGTGCCGTTTGCGTACGCATCCGCACCCGGTTTCCAGAATATGTTCATGGGCGTCGGCAACCTGCGCATCATGATGCTTTACGGCAAGGCGCGGCGGCTCGCGCGGAAGTATGGCTCCGCTATCATCTTCATCGATGAGATCGATGCCGTCGGTACCGCCCGTACCTCGCAGATGGGCGGCGGCATGGGCATGATGGGCGGCATGTTCGGCGGCGGCATGGGCATGCTCAATACCCTGCTCCTAGAGATGGACCCGCCTAACGTGGACACAAGCTGGAAGGCGCGCATTCTGCGCCGCCTCGGTCTCCGCAGAGGCAAGGCGATACAGCCGGTGGTGCTGACGATTGGCGCGACCAACATCGCTGAAGTGTTGGACCAAGCCCTGCTGCGCCCAGGACGTTTCGACCGCAAGATCACGATTGACGCGCCTGACTTCGACGGCCGCAAAGACGTCATCCAGTACTACATGGACAAAGTGCGGCACGATCCTGACATCGACATCGATAAGATTGCCGCTGACACCGTGGGCTATACGCCGGTGAGCATCAAATACCTCATCAACGAAGCCGCGGTCGTCGCGCACTTCGAGGGCCGCGACTATGTTTCGTACACAGACTTCAGTGAGGCGCGGGAGACGAATGAGTGGGGCTTGCGCCAGCCAATCCGCAGTATGAGCGAAAAGGAACGGCGGCGACTGGCGTACCACGAGACCGGCCACGCCATCGCCATGGCCTTGCTGCAGCCTGAGAACGAGCTCTATAAGGTCACGATCATCCGCTATGGAAGCGCTTTGGGTCTGGCTGCCAGCACGCCACTCGAAGAGCGCTATACGCAGTCCCGCGAAGAGATACTCTCGGAAATCAAGGTTGCCCTGGCCAGTCGTGCCGCCGAGGAACTCTTCCTGGGCACCGGCCTTACCGGCGTTACCTCCGACTTGCAACAGGCGACGCGCCTGGCGATGGGGTACTTCGGCTTCTACGGCATGGGCAACAGCTTCTACTCGTATCTCGCCATGCCCAGCGGCTTGGGCGGCATTGATCCGGATACCAAGCGTCGTATCGAGGCATTGCTGGATGAGCAATATCGCGAGGTGAAGCAACTCTTGGCCGAGCATGCCGATGAAGTGCACATCATTTCAGAACGGTTGCTGGAGGAGTTAGAATTGCATGGCGAGGATGTCAAGGAAATCCTGGAGTCCCGCGGCGTGAAACGTGAGCCCGTGGGGGTCGCCGCTCTGACCGGCTACACAAGCGGTCTGGCTTTGGGCCAGCAGAGTAACGGCCCGTCAGATTCGCCGGGGCCAAATGGTAATCCGGTCGATCCTCCTGATAATCAAGTGGAGTCAAGCGAGGAAACGGACGGGAAATCTGATTCCTAAGAGCAAAATTGGGAAAGGCTGATTACGCTTGGCTCATAGCGATTTCGTCAAAACGGCGACTGCGCCGAAGACGACTTCGTTGAAAACGGCGCACTATCAGCGTGCTGCGCATAGCATGAGGATAGTGCGCTCTTTTTCTCCAACCGTCTCTACATAGTCTAGTGGAACATCGTAGCAACGCTACGCGACGTAAACTGTGAGGATGTCCATGCAGCGCAATACCGTAATTGGCGCCGTATTTGTCACCATCGTCGTACTTATCGCGCTCGTGCTCGTCGTACCGAATATACTTGCCGACTGGCTTTGGTACCAAAGCCTTAATCGCACCGATGTCTTTTCCAGAATCATTACACTGCAAATAGGTCTCTTCGCCGCCGGCTTGGTCGTCTTTGGCGTCCTTTACTTTGGCAACATGACCTTAGTGCGCAAGATTGTGGCACGACAGGCGTATAACACCGGCGAGGACTTTCTCTCAAACTCAGCACAACGGACCGAGCATGTATCGCGAGTCATTTCCGGCATTGTCGGTGTGATTGCCTCCGTGCTCTTTGGCCTATTGGCCTCCGGGCAGTGGAATACGGTACTCCGTGCCCAGAACCTTGTCGAATTTGGAATCGCCGATCCTCTATTCAATAGAGACCTCTCGTTCTTCGTCTTTACACTGCCGCTGCTGGAGTTCGTGCAGGGTTGGCTGTTCCGGGCAGTTGTGTTGGTGCTGGTGGTAGCGGTATTCTCGTACGGATTCCGGCTCGTGCTGCCGTACATGATCTCCCCGGAAGACGATGAAGGGGAGCGACGCGAAATCCCCAAGAGCCTCGTCGCCGGGGCTCCCATTCGCATTCACCTTTCCGTACTCGGTTTTCTGGTAATGCTGCTCGTGGGCTGGGCCCATTGGTTGAGCTTGCACACGCTGGAGTTCTCGACGCGGGGCGCGGCCTACGGCGCCAGTTACATTGATGCGAACATTATGCAACCCGTGCAGCAGGTGCTCATCGTGCTGGCGGTAGTGGCGGCGATTGGGCTCGTTGTTGGCGCTGTCTTCAATCTGCAGTGGGTGCCCGTTGGGGGTTTCGGTCTGGGGCTGCTGGTGCTGGTGGTTGGGGGATGGGGGTATCCCGGACTGGCGCAC
>VXOZ01000368.1 GCA_009839775.1 Chloroflexota bacterium
ACACGCGTAAGATCGTCGGCAGCGTCAGATGCGTAAAAGACACAGATATGGACTGCGGCTGCAAGATCTTTCGGCGCGAGGTGGTGGATACGCTTGACATCAAAGCGGCCGGCGCTGTGTTCAACGTGGAGTTTCTCGTCCAGGCCAAGCGCGCCGGCTTCCGCGTCGGCGAGGTCTCTATCAGCCACCTGCCGCGTCACGCCGGCGAAAACACCGGCGGCAGTTTCCGGGTGATCCTGCGCGCCATGCGGGAGGTGCTGCGGTTGCGGTGGCGGCTCCTCCGCGAGCCGCGACCAACGCGAAGCTAGTTCGCGGGCGCTTGCGCACGAAGGGGTACCTTTCATCTCTGCTTCTATCATTTTCCCAGATGGGTGGATGTACGCGATATGTTGACAGTTCTCTGGGAAGATGTGGCGGAATGTCCAGACATAGCGACGCTGCTCGAACGCCTGTTCAACACGGCTTGCGCTGCTACGGACACCGCCGTCTCGGTCGAGATCACGGTATTGCTCGCCGGTGACGCTCGCCTGCGGGAACTCAACCGCACCTATCGCGGCATAGACGCGCCCACGGACGTGCTCTCGTTTGCTCAACGCGATGCTCTGCCCGTGGACGCAGAGCCTGCCCCGTACTCGATACGGGGTTGCAAAACCTGCCCTGAGCCTGTCGAAGGGCCTGCGCTACCGCCGGAAGAGCGCGCCTATCTGGGGGACATTGCGATTTCGTGGGAGCGCGTCCGAGCCCAGGCGGCAGCTTACGGCCACAGCGAGGAGCGTGAGCTCGCCTACCTGTTTGTGCACGGCTTCCTCCACCTGCGCGGATACACCCATGCCGAGAACACGGCTTACACGCAGATGCGCACGCAAGAAGAGGCTATTCTCAACCAGGCTGGCCTGCCGCGTTCCGTAAGCGCAACGTAAACGCAAGTTACTCGACCGCTCGCAACTCGTGGCACCGATATTTGTACTCGATTCCAAGCCACACAGTCGCATCCAGGCCCAGCACCTTCTCAAATTGCCGTGCGATCTTAGGGCTAAGAGGAGCCACACCCGCAAGTATCCCACTAATGAGCTTTGGCGAGCAGCCACAACGACGGGCAAGTTCAGCCTGCGACATGCTCCGCGTTTCGAGATATTCTTCCAATATCCAACCCGGCGGGACTGCATAGTCTGGCCGGTATTGATTGGCCGGCTTGGTCATCTTCCATTCCCTTACTCAGTGAGAGTCAACCGCAAGCAAATCACCAAGACCGCATTGCCGTAGCTACGGTGGATACCACGCCGGATTGTACCGCCGGGCGTAGAAGCGCGTCGCCTTGGTCAAGTCGAGATCGGCGATGAGGAGGTCTTCTTTGCCGTAGGGGACGTGCGCCAGCAGGTTGCCCTGGGGGCCGATGAGGCTGGTGGCCGAGTTCTGGTAGCGCATGGCTTGGTTCACGCTGGCGAAGTAGATGCCGTTCTCCCCGGCGCGGCACTGCATCGCCTTTTCGTAGAAGGACTCGCCCCAGCTTGTAAGGGTCTTGCCTTGTTTGTCGCTGCCGGTGACCTGCGGTTGGAAGACGATGCGCGCGCCGCGCACAGCCGGCCAGCGCACGGTTTCGGGGTACCGCCACCCCTCGTGGCAGATCGTGATGCCGAACACCGCACCGGCAGTTCGGAAAACTCGCCGCTTGCCGTCGGGCACGTAGTTGCGGGACTCGCCGCCCGGCGTGATCTGGTTCTTCGTCTGGTAGCCCAGCACACGGCCGGCGGCCGAGATCACCACGGCGCGATTTTCTAGTCCGAGTTCGCTCACCCACTCCAGCCCGACAATGGCCGCCACCCGCTGCGCACGACACGCAGCACGCAGACGCTTGAGGGCTTCCTCCATGACACCTTGATCTACCGGCGGCAGATCGAAGCTCGCGCCGCGCAGACCGGGCAAATAGGCTTCTGGAAAACAGGCAAGCGCAACCTGCTCTGCCGCGCAGCGAGCGAGAACGCCGTCAATCTTCTCGACACCATGCAGCACGGATTCCGGCTGTCGCAGCGGCACCAAGCCCACGCGGATCGTCTTCATGCGAAACACCTCGCATTGCAAAGGGCCACTAAACGAGTCCTCGTGCTTGGAGCCTGTTTACGTTCTTTCCAGATGAAGTTTGCATAGCCAGTGGAAGCCGTTCGTGCTGAGCTTGTCGAAGTACGAACGGCGATTCGCCAACTTTTCACGGTACCATTCACCCTTCGACAAGCCTGTACTGAGCCTGTCGAAGTGCTCAGGGCGAACGTTACGCGCCCAGACAGGAAGATTGTAAACAGGCTCTTAGAACGGCGCGCCGTTCGTCTTCCGCTGCTCCTGCATGTCCTCGAAGGCGAAGTACCGGTCAAGGAATTTCAACGTCACCGTTCCCGTGGGACCGTTGCGGTGCTTGGCCACGATGATGTCCGCCTCGCCCTTGCGGGGCGAGTCCTCGTCATAGAGTTCGTCGCGGTAGACGAACATCACCAGGTCTGAGTCTTGCTCCAGCGCTCCAGATTCGCGCAAATCCGAAAGCATGGGTCGGTGGTTTTCCCGCTGCTCAACGGCCCGTGAGAGTTGTGACAGCGCAATCACCGGAATGTCCAGTTCGCGGGCGAGGGCCTTGAGCGAGCGCGATATCTCGGAGATCTCCTGCACGCGGTTGTCGCCGCCCCGGCGTCCCTGAATAAGCTGCAAGTAATCTACGATGAGAAGGCCGATGTTGGCTCTGGCCTGCAGCCGCCGCGCTTTCGTGCGCAGGTCCATGGCATTGAGAAAGCCGCTGTCGTCCACGTAGATCGGCGCTTCGGTCAGCGCCCCGACCATACCGCCGAGTTCTTCCCATTCTCTCTCGGTCAGTTCGCCCAACCGGAGACGGTGAGAATCCACGCGCGCGAGCATGCAGAGAAAGCGCTGCGCGAGTTGCTCGGCTGACATTTCCAGGCTGAAGATGCCCACCGGTACGTGAGGATCCAAGATGGCAAGACTGCTGGCGATGTTCAGCGCCAGGGTGGTCTTGCCGGTGGAAGGCCGCCCAGCAATGATGATGAGGTCCGAGCGCTGTAGTCCGGCGGTGAGTCGGTCTAAGCCCTTGAAGCCGGACCGGATGCCGGGCGCGGCCTGCTCGCCCTCACGCGCGCCCGTCAGCTTCTCCCAGTACTCGTCCACTATCGGGCGAATGTGCACGAAGTCCTGATCGGCGGCGTGCCGGGCCAGGCTGAAGAGCACCTGCTCCGCCCGATCCAAGGCATCATCCACGTCGAGTTGCGTGTCATAGCCAATCGCCGCAATTTCGGCGGCAGCGCTGATAATGCGCCGCATCACCGCGTGCCGCTCGACGATGTGCCCGTAGTATTCCGCGGGCACCGACGTTGGCGTGACGTTGGCGAGAGACGCTACATATGTCTCATTGCCGACCTCTTCAATGAGGGACGCGCGCTCGAGCTCATCGCAGATGGTCACGCAGTCCGTCGGCTCGCGGCCCTCGTAGACC
>VXOZ01000150.1 GCA_009839775.1 Chloroflexota bacterium
CGCCGCAGTGGATTGAGGGGGTTGCTGGCACTGTCCTTGATCGTGCGCTGCGCCCATAGGCGGCAAACTTGCGGGCTACGGGGGAGAAGACGTCTGCGGGCGAGACGCCCGCGCTCCCGGCGAGATGCAAACCTGCGCTACCGGAAATGTAAGGCTATGAGAGTGCCATGTTCCTTGCCAAGAACGTTAATGCGACAATATTGGGGACAAGCCCCCGTGCTACGTCTTAAGATCCCTGTGCCTGCGCAAAGTCATCCATAAACGCCGACTTCTTCACGTATGACTACCCCACGGACTTTCGATCCGCGCCTCTACGTTGTGCTCGATCCGGCGGTCGCTGGGGGGCGCTCCGTGGTGGAAATCGCGCGCCAAGCCATTGCCGGCGGCGCGACGCTGCTCCAACTGCGCGATAAGCACTCGCCCGACCGTGACATCCTGGATACAGCAACGGCTATCGTCCAACTCTGCCGGACTGCAAGCATTCCCTTCATCGTGAATGACCGCGTGGATATTGCCTGGGCGTCCGGCGCCGACGGTGTGCACCTTGGACACGATGACCTGCCGCCTACGGTTGCCCGCACGCTGCTGGGCGACGACGCCATCATCGGCATGTCGGCGGGCAATCTCGCTGAGCTAGCGGCAGCCTTGCCCGCGCAGCCCGACTATCTCGGCGTTGGCCCAATGTATGCGACGCGCACGAAGAGCGATGCCGGCGCACCGGTCGGCCCCGCTATGATCCGCACGCTGCGGGAGGCCGCGCCGACTATCCCGCTTGTGGGCATCGGCGGCATTACGGCCGAGAATGCGGCAGCAGTGCTGGCGGCAGGCGCCGCTGGCATTGCCGTGGTCTCGGCAGTGGTCGCGGCTCGCGACGTGGAGGCCGCCACCCGCGCGTTGCGCTGCCTGTAGCGCAATTCTTACGCGCGACACGAGCAATCCACGCGCGTCCCTCTTGCGGGCTCTGTTGACGCTACAACTCCTCGTCTTGCCCTAGCGGTCGGCTTGTTTCTCACTTAGCGCGTCGTATATGCTCGTAACAGAAGGTTCGTGCGTTCGTTCTCCGGCTCGCAGTCTCCTTTCCTCCACTGAAAAAGCGACGGTTCAAATTGGCTTCTATGGCAGAAAATCAGCAGGCACACTACGACATAATTGTGGTAGGCGCGGGCCATGCCGGCTGCGAAGCCGCGCTGGCGGCGGCGCGCATGGGCTGCCAGACGCTGGTCGTGACGGGCGACCGCGACCGCATCGCGTTCATGCCCTGCAATCCCTCGATTGGCGGTCCGGCCAAGGGCCATCTCGTGCGCGAGATCGACGCCCTCGGCGGCGAGATGGGCAAGAACACCGACCGCACCCTCATTCAGATACGCTTGCTCAACAGCAGCAAGGGTCCGGCGGTACAGGCGCTGCGCGCCCAGAGTGACAAGCACTTCTACGCCCAAGCGCTGCGCCAGGTGCTGGAAAACCAAGCAAATCTGACCATCCACGACGGCTTGGTGGAAGACCTGCTCACGAGCGAAACGCCTAAGAGCAGCCGACGCGTCACCGGTGTGCGGACCAAGTCTGGACACACGTTCCACGCGCAGGCTGTGGTGCTGACGACGGGCACCTTCCTGCAGGGCATGCTGATTACGGGAGAGAAGCGCGTGGGCGGGGGGCGCGCCGGTGAAGCACCGGCGCAGGGCCTTTCGCACGCGTTGCGACGTCTCGGCTTTCGACTGCGCCGGCTCAAGACCGGCACTCCGCCGCGTGTGCTGGCGGAGAGCATCGACTTTTCCCTCACAACGCCGCAACCCGGTTCGCCGCAGCCGCTGCGCTTTTCTTTCACACCCGTGCGAGAAGAAGAAATCCGGCGAGATGAACCGGATCCGGTCTATCCCTTTCAGATCGAGACGCCCTGGCGTCAACAGATGGTCTGCTACTTAATGCATACGAATCCGGCGACCCACGACGTCATCCGCGCCAATCTCCACCGCGCGCCCATGTTCAATGGCGCCATCAGCGGAACCGGGCCGCGCTACTGTCCCTCTATCGAGGACAAGATCGTGCGCTTTGCGCAGAAGGATTCCCACCAACTCTTCCTTGAGCCGGAGGGATTCACGACGCATGAAGTCTACGTGCAGGGTGCGAACACGAGCCTGCCGGAAGACGTGCAAGCGGACATGCTGCGCACCGTGCCCGCGCTCCGCCGTGCGGAGATCGTGCGCCACGGCTACGCCGTGGAATACGATCACGTGGTTACGGACCAGACGAGCGTCACGTTGGAAGCCAAGTCGGTGGCCGGCCTCTTCTTTGCGGGCCAAATCAACGGTACCTCCGGCTACGAAGAGGCCGCGGCGCAGGGACTCATCGCCGGTATCAACGCCGCCCGGCGCGTGCAAGGCAAACCGGCTGTCGTGCTGGGACGCGATCAGGCGTACATCGGCGTGATGCTGGACGACCTCGTCAGCCAAGAGCACCGGGAACCCTACCGCTTGTTCACCTCCCGCGCTGAGTATCGGTTGTTGCTGCGTCACGATACTGCCGACGTGCGCCTTACGCCGCTTGGCTATGAAATCGGACTGGTTGGGGGCGAACGCTATGCGCGTGTCGCAGCGAAGCGCGAAAAGATCGAAAGCACTATGGAGCGCCTGCGCCGACATTGGATAGCGCCGTCGCCAAGCACGAACACAGCGCTGACGGCAGCGGGCGTGCAGCCAATCCGCAGCCAGACCAAGGCCCTGAGTCTCTTGCAGCGTCCGCACGCGCGGTACGCGGTCGTTGCCGCACTTATGGATGATGAGCAGGAGAATGAGCTTGATGCGGAGGTCGTCGCGCAAATCGAACTGGAAGCGCGCTATGCGGGGTACGTGGAACGGCAGCAGTCCCAGGTGCGCAAGCTGGCGCGCATGGAGGCCATGCCATTACCGCAGGACTTTGACTACGACCGGCTACCGTCCCTACGAGTGGAAGCACGCCAAAAGCTGGGGCAGTTTCAGCCGCGCACAATCGGGCAAGCGGCCCGCATCGCAGGCGTCACGCCGGCGGACATTGCCGTGCTCATGGTGCACGTCCACCGCCGGTCGGAAAAAGCAGCGGCGCGGTCTGCAAACGAATTGCACGGTCTTGATCGCGCAACTTGAGGCACTGGCATCCCAGCATGAGTACGTGATCGTAGCGCTCTATCCGGCGATGCCCCACCGTATTGCCTTGACCGCCTGGGACCGAATTCAGACGCTTGACGCCTTCGATTAAAAACAGATCGCAGCCTTCATCGCTGCTTACGCCGGTCTCGAACACCATCCTCGCGGCCTATAGCTCGGACGACATGACTGGGCAACCTGCCGGACTGATCCTCCCACGGCATGGTAGCCCGAGGGAGACCTGGCGTCGTCCTTCGGATTGACCTCGCCCTGAGCACAATGAGAGTTCTATAGCGGGCAATGGAAGGACGCTCCGGGAAGGTGCCAGTGGCAATAGCGGAGGTGATGTAACCGGAGGTCCAGATACTT
>VXOZ01000016.1 GCA_009839775.1 Chloroflexota bacterium
GGCGCTGTGATGTGTACCCCTCCCCGAACCGGGGTTGAAAGGCGTAGCCAAGTTTTCATTAAAATGAGGACACACGTCCCAGGGGGTGGTGGGACGTATGTCCCGGTCGTGTGGTGCGCGACCAGGTTTCGGGGGGCGGCTGAGCCAGAGAGCGGATGCGTCGTGGAGGGAGCGCTCGAGGATGCCGGAACCCAATGGCCCAGGCGCGGGAGTCACACCGCCGAGTAGTGGTGGTGGCTCTTTACCGGTCGCCAAGTTCAGCCAGGCTGGTAGGCCGTTCCCAATGCGTCGATACTCAGCCGGGTCAACAGCTAAGCGGAAGAAACCCCCGTTAGCTGCCCATTCCCACTGCGTCTGCTTTGCTTTCCTGTACCCGGCACTGGCTCATCATCCGCTTACTTGATGATCCGCGATGCGGTTGGCTAACTCCTCTGCGGGGACGCAACTACCGCAGACGGATGGAGGAGCGACTCCGTGTCCCGTCCCGGTTGGGGAGGCCAGACGATAGGCCACGCTGGCCCAGGATACCGGTAGGCGGGCAAGTGATGAGGGGCCCGGCCTGGCTTGTCCCCGTTTAGTCGCAGGGCAAAGTATGCCAGGACGAGACCGGACGCGAAGGGCCTGGTCGGGGGCGTGGACCGGTAGAGTGTCCAGTGTCAGTACGGGACAGCCAGCGGGCCTGCCGTCGATGCCCGCGTTGTGTCGCCCGTCCCTCTGGTGCGGCTCCTTCCGCCTGGTGTCACCACACCACCTTGCTCGTTCCTGCCCTCGCTGCCGATGCTGGATATGATGTCGTTGGGTTCGTCGCAGACCGACCGAGCTGGGACTGTGTTCGAAGAGTTCGCGGTCCGGGAGTGCCTGCCCGCCCTTCAGGTCCACCTGGACGCCGCGCGCCGCGACCGGGACCGGGCGTGCTGTTCGATCTGCTGGGCCCGCCGGACTAAGTTCTCGGGCCGCTGGCCGTGCTTGGTGAGCAGTGGTGCGACGAGCGGTCGGTTCATGGCGGCGTAGGCGGGCTCAGTTGTTCAAGAGATGGTCATGTTGGATCGTTCCGCGCTCATGTCGGGAGTCCGTTGGCTAGCAGATCAGACATGACCTCGGGTGTGCCGGTGTGCCGCATTAGATCCGTTCCGGGCGACGTTACGAAACGAAGCCATGTATTGTGTGGGTGACAACGACCGAGGGTCAGCGAGACTGCCCTGGGTTCGGGTTCCAGGGTGGCCTGACCGCTCGGCCGACCAACCGTGAAGGGAGGTTGTGTCATGAAGCGATCTGCAGCCATAGCGGTTTGTTCCTGTCTTGCGTTGGCGGTAGGTGTCCCGTCGACTCAGGCGCAGGAGAAGGAGCCCTGGTTCAAGGGTATGGCCGAGGGAACCGAGATAGTTGACGAACTCGAGGGAAGCGATCCGGCGTCGGCTGAGGAGTCGGACGTACCGTGGACCAGTGGGTTTACGCAGACTGGCTCGAGTGAGTCTACGACCTACAGTTTCGGCTGGAACCCGGGACAGTGTACGGTTACTGCGCTCCGGCCTCACGAGTCAAGGCATGTACGCGGTTCGATCAACGCAGGAGTTTCGATCAAGTGCCGTACGGTGGTTGACAATCTGTCTGCGGAGGCAAAGCTTTGGGAGAGGCGATGGTGGGGATACGATGTCATCGCCGGGCCGAACTTTTCTGACCTGATAAGGGGCAAGACCAACCGTGTACATGTGAGCGCGGCTTGCCGACAAAACCGTATCCGGGTTACCGGCTTCGGCCATTACTCATGGGGTGGTACGCACCTTGTTTCGTACGAGGTATCGGCGTCGGCTGACATCGACTGTTGAGCGGCGTGGTGGTTTGGCTGCTGATCCCTTGTGCTGGGAGGAACTGAGCGACCATATCGCCGTCATTGAAGAAGCCGGCTCGGTTGATGATCGTCTCCTGACTGACGCGCTGGTTGAGATCTCCTCCTCAATCTACGAAGCGCAGCATATGGACAGGGGGCTAGCTCCCGGCACGCAAGACGGGCGAGTCCTGGGGGAAGTCCTCAGGGCTGTTGCCGCTGCTAGCGACGTGTTGGTCGAGCGGTTTGATCTTCCTGCGGTGCGCATGGCCACATCAGCCGGTCCCCAACGTGGTGAACTGAGTCCAGCGACACGATTGTTGTGGAAACCGGTCGGCAGCCTCTGGACCGCTCCGGTGGTTGAGCCGGCGAGCGCATGGGCTTTGTGGGCGAGGAAAACAGGCAACGCCCGCATGTGGGATCGGCAGCTTCGATATGAGAGTCCCCCCCGAGCGGCCCGGGTCGTGGTCGACTCGCTTGCTAACGCCGACAACCTGGTTGGTAACCGGTCTTTTGAACAGACCGCCCATGGCCACACGTTGGACGGTGTGAGCCGGATCGATTTCACATGGAGATGCGTGCTGGAGGCCGAGTGCAGCGCTCTACGCGGGGAGCGGTCCCCCAGCAGCTACCCCTGCGCGCTCGGGACAGAGAGCTCGATCTGGCTGACTTCGCCCGAACCCGTGTCAGAACACGCGCAAGACGACACTGTGACCCGCAACGATCCGTACGAGAGGTCGAACTGGTTTGTCTATCGCTGACATTGGGCGACGCACTGCCATGCTGGCCATTTGCCTCCCGGTCGTCTCGTCGGCAGCGGCTAGTTGTACGACAGCGAATGCGAGACCCTGCCCCCTGGAAGCCACACTGACCCAGCTTTGCGTAGTCACCGACACCGGCGCGACCGCCATCAACCGACTCGCGGCTACTAACCTGATCAACCCGTCTCAAGACATTCAACCTGACGCGGAGGACCCACAGAGCGGTCTGACCGAGGTCGGTCTGGACCACGACAAACCGCTCACCATCGCTATCGGGCCGACCGAAGGCATTGTCCTCGTTGAAATCGATGTCTATACGTCCACAAGGGACCTCACCGACGACACGCCTACTATCGCCGTCGAGTGTGGCCCTCATGGTTGCGACAGATGGCAGCAACTCCAAACCCGTAACGGGCATGCGATACAGATACCGCCAGCCGATCTTCAACCCGGATACGTGGTCGTCATACGGACGTTCGTGCACCGCACTACCGAAGTCGGGACGGTCTCCTGGGGCCTTGTGATCAAAGAGTGAGGCCTTGCGCGGGGAGGTGGGCTCAAAGACCGGTCGGCTAACGAGGTGTCCACGCTGGGAACATCAAGGATGTCCGATCTGCCCAACCGGCCCTCGCCGGGCCAGCCAATGCTGCGCCCAACATACGCATGCCAACGGCTCATCGAGCCGCCTCCGGGCCCACGTCCCCAACTCGCATCGGGTGCTAGCAGGTGGAGTGTCCACCAAAGCGGGTCAACCTCACAGGTGGCTGACCAGTTACAGCACTCAGGACCATGGGGACCTATGTCCTCATTTTAGTGAAAACTTGGCTACGCCCCTCAGCCACAGTCGACGCCCCCTGCGGGGACATATGTCCCCACCCATCGGGACATA
>VXOZ01000390.1 GCA_009839775.1 Chloroflexota bacterium
CAAGCGCACCGACCCATAGAGTGTGTTGAAATCATCATGAGCGGCAGTGTGGTTGCGGGCGAGCACACCGCAAAGGGCAGCACAGAAGGCAAACTCACCGCTACCATAGCTGCGCCGAACGACGGGTGGATTGCTGCCCGGTGCTCCGGCAAGCACCGCGATAGCTACGGTCACGCCCAGTGGGCACATACGAGCCCGGTTTACCTGAAGACCGGCAGCAGAGACTCCGCGACGAGAGAATCGGCAGAGTTCTTTGTAGCCAGGATCGAGCGCTCTCAACAGTGGATCGCGGAAAAGGGTCGCTTTGAGAAAGATGCTCACCGGCAGCGCATGCAGCAGCTCTTTCGCGCGGGCCGCGAGTCCTTCCTGCGCTTGGCGCAAGGATAGTATCCTTTAGGTGGGAATTCAATGAATGCGACAAAGTCATGAAAGGGTAGTTGGGTGACGGCGGTTGATACAGAGCTCCAGTGGTTGCAGTGCGTGCGGTGCGACGAACGATACGCGATCGGGGCGTACACGTTCGGCTGCCCAAGCTGCTTTGAGGCGGGCCGGCAAGGGCCATTGGACTTCCGCGTTAACATGGAGCACGGCGTCCCTGCCGGTTTTCGAGCGGCGTGGGATGCCGGGCCGCAGCACAATATCTGGCGCTATGGCGACCTGCTACCCGCGGCAGATAACCCGCTGAGCCTCGACGAAGGCGGTACGCCGCTGACATTTCTTGATGACCTGAGTGATGAGCTTGGCCTCAGTGTTTATGTCAAGAATGAGACCATGAACCCAACGTGGTCGTTCAAAGACCGTCACGCCGCCGTGAACATCTCCATGGCGCGCCAGCTCGGCCACACGAAAGTGGTAGCGTCTTCCACGGGCAATGCGGGCCAAGCCGTGGCTGCCTATGCGGCGCTCGCCGGTCTGCGCGCGCTGATCATTGGGTACCCAACTTCCTCGGAATTGCTGCGGCGGGTGATGCAGATTCATGGCGCCAATGTCGTCACCATGCCGAAAAATGAAATAGGCGGAATGATGCGGCAACTCGTCGAGGAACATGGCTGGTTGCCCGTAGGCTCATCCGACCCGAACCCGCTCGCAAGTCCCTACGGCGTCACCGGCTACAAGACTATCGGCTACGAAATCGCGAGTGCCCTTGGCAAAGCACCGGACACCGTCCTCGTACCTACCGGCGGTGGGGACAGCCTTTACGGTGTTTGGCGCGGGTTGAACGACCTGCGGGACTTGGGCCTGATTGACCGCCTGCCGCGCATGGTGGGGTGCCAAACTGAGGCCACGCACCCGCTGCTCCACGCACTGACACGTGACAGCAAAGAAATCGAAGTGCAACCGGAGCCGGACTCCTTGGCTACGTCCATCATCGAAGGCCGCTGCGGCGTGCACGCGCTGGGGGCAGTGTACGAATCCGGCGGCACGGCAACAGCGGTAACTGAAGACGAGTTGCGCCAAGCAATTCAGCGGATGGCAAGCAGAGGATTCTTCTTCGAGAGCGCCTCACTGGCGACTATAGCCAGCCTCTTCAGGTTGTATGGAGAGGGATACTTTAGGCCGGGAGAGACCGTTGTCTGCGTCATCACCGGCTCTGGTGTAAAGTGGCCTGACGTCATCAATCAGGTCGCTCCCTCCGCGCCGCACCTGGAGCAGCCAAGCATTGCCGCACTGGCGGACGTCATGGAGCTGTGACGCGTAAGCAGACTTCGCGCAGTCGACGACTTAGCAAAGTTGGAGATACTTCTATGGAACGATCACACCGGGTAGCTGTCGGCTCGATCTTGACCGAATGCAATCAATTCGGGGGAAAGCTCATCGAGCACGCCGAGTTCGCCCGCAGCCAGCTTGCGCGCGGCCAAGATGTTATGTCAATTGAGGGCGGCGCCGTCGGCGGTATGCTGCATACCTTGCGGGAACACACCACCGACATCGTGCCGCTCGTCGTGGCCAGCGCCTATCCTGGTGGGCCGATCTCGCAAGAGTGCTATGCGCAACTAAAGGCGGACCTTCTGGAAGATCTCACCAATGCTTTGCCAGTGGACGGTGTTCTGCTGGCGCTGCACGGCGCGGCGGTTACGACCGAAATCGGTGACGTGGAAGGCGACTTGATCGCAGCCGCGCGCGGAATTGTTGGACCTGACGTACCAATTGTCGGCACCCTTGACCTGCATGCCAACGTCACGGCGCAGATGATGCGTGAAGCTGACGCCTTGGTGGCCTGGGAGACCTATCCCCACGTGGACCCCTTCACCACGGGTGTGCGCGGCGCTAGTCTCCTCCTTGGCACCTTGGACAGCGACCACACGCCGGCCATGGCTATGGCGAAGGTGCCGATTCTTACCAGCGCCATCAATGCGAGCACCGTAGGAGAAGGTCCCTTCGCCGACGTGATGCGGTTGGCAAAGTCATTTGAGGCGCAGCCGGGTATTCTGTCCACCAGCGCGTTCCACGCGCACGCGACACTTGATGTCGCGGAAATGGGCGGAGGCGGATTGGTAATTACCAATGGGGACGAAGACCTCGCCGCTACTCTGGCAAACCAGATCGCGCAGCTCATGTGGGAGAGGCGCTTCGCCCTCGAACCGGATACCCTCACGCCGGAAGAGGCGGTCAGCGAGGGTTTAAAGATCAGTGGCGGCCCTGTCATTTTAGTCGAGTGCGCGGACTGTGTGGGTGGCGGCGCGGCCGGAGACAGCGTGGCTACGATTCCCGCCCTGCAGAACCTCAGCGAAGGGTTTGCCATCATACCGGTGGTCGATCCCGAAGCCGCTGCGCTTTGCCATGAGGCCGGCGCGGGCAATGCGGTGACGGTGACGCTAGGACACAAAATCGACCCCCAATGGGGTAGTCCATTATCCCTGACCGGCACGGTGAGGACGTTGAGCGACGGAAACTTTCAATTTACCGGCGGCATCTGGGCCCATGAGTGGGCGGAAATGGGGCCTTCTGCCGTGCTTGAATGCGGCAGCGCGAATATTCTGATTACAACCTACGGCACCTACGAATGGCGCGACGAGCAATTCCGTGCACTGAATATGGATATCGAGGGCGCGAAGTTCATCGTGGCCAAGAATCCCATGAACTACCGCCAGACGTACAATGATATAGCGAAAGGTGAATTCGTACTTGATACACCGGGCGCCACGCCGCCGACGCTCAAGCACTTTACGTATCACAACGTACCGCGTCCGTACTTCCCGCTGGTAGATGAAATTTCTGACTTCGTCCCCACGTTGCTGCGTGGCAGCCGGTGAGAGGAGAATAGACCGAAATGCCTGGCGTCCTCGCCAACGATCTGCACTCGCAACTCAATCCCACCACGGTGGACCGTATCGTGCCCGTGGATTCGCTGGAGTCCATCCAAGCAGCAATAGCTGTTGCGCAGAGGGAAGGCAAGTCTCTCTCCATCGCCGGTGGCCGGCACGCCATGGGAGCGCAGCAATTCGGCAGTGACACGGTCCTCTTAGAC
>VXOZ01000304.1 GCA_009839775.1 Chloroflexota bacterium
TGTCATCGCCGATTCCTTTACGTCTCTTGGGCTCGGAGTTGTGAATAACAGTCATACTTTTCCTATACCATGTCCGACAAAGTCTCGTACTACGGCAAATCCTTGTGCCTCCACCCACGACTGGATGGCGAAGCCTATGTCGCCAAGGTGATTATCCGGCACGGCTGCCGCAATACCGCGCCGCAGCGCTTCTTGCGTCGCGTCCATAACGCGCTCCGCCTCCGCACTTGGTCGGCCGACCGCGTACGTGACCGCCGCATCGCCGTGCCACCCCCTGTAGATGGCGCCTACATCGATGCTCAGAATGTCACCTTCTTGCAAGCGGTATTCTCCCGGAATGCCGTGCACGATTTGTTCATTGACCGACGCGCAGATCGTGCACGGGTAGCCGTGATACCCCTTGAAAGACGGCATAGCCCCGCGCTTCTTTATCTCGGCTTCTGCCAGTGCGTCCAACGCTGCCGTTGTCGCACCAGGCACAATATGCTCGCCGAGGAGCGCAAGGACTTCTGCTACTATCGTACCCGCTTGGCGCATAAAGCGCAACTGCCGCGGCGTTTTGAGTTGTATCGCTCGTGTCATCTGCACCTGTCAAGAAAGCTACTCATTGCTTGTGTCAACGCGCGCCAATCTCGCGCAACACGCTCCCAATGTTCTCCGTCACTCCCGCGATTGGCCCGGTGCCATCGACGCTCTTCAGGAGCTGCCTCTCAGCATAGAACGCAAGGAGCGGTTTTGTTCGGTTGTGATACGTTTCAATCCGCTTGCGCACGGTTTCAGGGCGGTCGTCTCTACGTTGCCGCAGGGGAAGACCGTCTACATCGCAGCGGCCGTCAACGCTTGGTGGATTCTTGACCGTATGATATGTATGCCCTTCCGGACAAATGCGGCGGCCTTGCGCCCGCTCAACGATCTCTTCAGTGTCGCTGTCAATCATGATGGCTGCCTTGATTTGCTGCCCGAGTTCAGCAAGTGTTTCGTCCAGCGCTTCGGCCTGCGCTACCGTCCGGGGGAAGCCATCCAGCACGATTCCTTTCTCGAAGTGGAAGCGTGACAGTTCTTCCTTGACTATCGCGATGACGAGGTGATCGGGCACGTACTCGCCCTTGTCGTAATACACTCTCGCCTGCACGCCGAGGGGCGTTTCCTTTTGCATGTGTTGTCGAAAGAGCTCACCCGTGGAGAGATGGCGCAAGCCGAGACTCTCGGCAAGAGCACGCGCCTGCGTGCCTTTGCCGGCGCCGGGAGGTCCGAGCAGGATGAGATTAATCGCCTGCGATACAGTCGGCGCTTGCGACACAGCCTGCGCCTTTGGCGGAGTGGTAGTCTCTGACGGAGCCTGCGCCTTCGACGAAGTCGGCGTCTCTGAAGAAGTCAACTTCGGCACTAGCGCAAGAACCCTTCGTATTGACGCATGAGCAACTGAGCTTCGAGGTTCTTCATGGTATCTTGCACGACACCAACGACGATGAGCATTCCTGTACTGCTGAGGATGAGCGCCTGTACGCCGGTAAGGCCCTGAATGAGGAAGGGTGAGACCGCGATGAGGCCGAGAAAGAACGCACCGGCAAGGGTTATGCGAAAGATGACGCTATTAAGATATTGGGCCGTCGGCCGGCCGGGTCGTATGCCCGGAATGAAGCCGCCGTTCTTCTGCAGCACTTCCGGGATGTTCTGTTGCTGAAAGATGATGGCGGTGTAGAAGAAGGTGAATGCGACGACAAGAATGAAATAGAGCGTCCAGTAGAGCGGAGCTTGTGGATCGAAGGCTCGTATGATAAAGGCTGCGACGCTCCGAACCCAACCGGCGTTCGCCGCTTGGAAATAGCTGGCCACCGTGCTGGGAAAGATCAGGAAGGAGATGGCAAAGATCAGGGGGATCATGCCCGCAGAGTTGATCTTGAGCGGTATGTGCGTCGTCTGCCCCCCGTACTGCCGGCGGCCGTGCATCCGCTTGGCGTAGTGGACGGGTATGCGCCGTTGCGCCTCGTACATTACGACGATGCCAACCACAATGAGGATGGCGAGGGCGCCGATTATGAACAGCGTGAGGGTAGCCGTGCCGCCGGCCTGGCCGAGCACGGCTTGTCCGATGGTGGTAGGCAACCGCGCCACGATGCCGGCAAAGATGATAAGTGAGATGCCCTGGCCGATGCCATTCTCCGTTATGAGCTCACCCAGCCAAACGAGAAACATCGTACCTGCGGTCATGCTGACGATGAGGGCAAGGCTGCTAAGAAACGTCGGGCCACTGAAGAGATTGAAGCCACGAATGACGCCCATCTGCGAAAAGATCGTCGCTTGTCCGAATGCGGACATGACGGCAAGCGGCACCGTGCCGATGCGCATGTATTGATTCATTTTGGCCCGGCCGCTCTCACCCCCTTCCCGCGACAGCGCCTGCAACTGCGGAATGACCGGCGTCATGAGCTGCATGATAATGGTCGCGGTAATGTACGGGTACACGCCCATGGCCACGATGGAGAAGTTCGCCAGGGCCCCACCCGAGAACATATCGAGCAGTCCGAGGAACTGCTGCTGTTGGAAGAGTTCCCTGAGGGCTTGGCGGTCCACGCCCGGCACGGGAATGTGCGCGGCAAAGCGAAAGACCGTGAGCAAGCCAAGCGTAAAGATCAGCTTGCGCCGGATATCGGGAAGCTTGAAAGCGTTGTAGGCGGCTTGAATGAGCGACGGCGACTTTTGGGAAGGGGTTGAAACAGCCACGCGGCGCTACCCTTCCGTTGCAGTGCCGTCGGCTGCCTCGATCTTCGCGCGCGCGGACTGGGAAAACTTGGGCGCCTGCACTGTTAGTGCGTGGGCGATTTCTCCGTCGCCGAGCACTTTGATTTGCGTGGAGCGGGCGAGACCTTGGGCCACCATGTCTGCCGGCGTTACGGTGGAACCGGCCTCGAAAGTACGAGCAAGGTCGCCCACGTTGACCGGTTGGTAAACGACGCGAAAACGGGCGTTGCTGAAACCGCGCCGATGCGGCAGCCGCCGTACAAAGGGAGTCTGGCCGCCTTCAAACCACGCCGGAATGCCGGCGTTGGCGCGCGACTTCTGCCCTTTCGTGCCGCGTCCGGCGGTCTTGTGTCCGGGTCCGCCATGCCCGCGAGCCACACGCTTGCGGCGGCGCTTGGCGCCGTCGGGCGCGCGGAGCGCATGTCGTTCCATGCGAGCCTGATCCTATTCTATATTCTTGCTTGTGTGTGAGGTTGCTCGACGTCTACGAAGTCTCCTCGACATCCACGAGATGAGCGACTTTCTTGATCATCCCGCGCACTGCCGGTGATTCGCTATGCTCTACAGACTGTTCGCGTTTTCTCAGCCCCAAGGCTGCTACCGTTTGCTTTTGGTCTTTCGAAAAGCCGATTGGGCTTTTACGCAACGTAATGCGCAGTGTTTTCGACGAAGTCGGCGTCTTCGACGAAGTCGGCTTAGCTGCCATTGTCTTCGTCC
>VXOZ01000084.1 GCA_009839775.1 Chloroflexota bacterium
GTCCTCACCCTCCGATCCTTGCTGCCTCGTCCGCGAATTGTCGCAAACGTCATCACGGCGATCGGCGTAGTCGCGACCTCACTGCTTACAGGCATATTCATGCAGGAGGCGATGGTCGTGCCGGAACTCGCCCTGGCGTGCGTGGAGTCCGAGGCGGCGTGCCTATCGCCTGCCAACCAGATATTTGTGGACCGTTTCACCGATCTTTCGCTTAGCACAGTGCCGCTCTTGTTTCAAGGTGGCGCACTCTTGATGGTGACGATCTTTGCTCTTGGCCTGTTGGGGCAGCGCTCGCGGGCGCTGGTCCTACGCGAGTCGCTGCCGCTTATGGTTGGAGCGACGATCGTCTTTCTCTATGGCCCTGGGTTGCACGGCGTGCCGCTGGGTCTCCCTTTCATTGGCTTTCTCATCATGCTGGCCGGAATGGGGATGCTGGCTTTCCGGCTCTTGCGAACACCTTAAGCAGGTGGACGATGGCGGATCTTCCACAGGTTACGTCTTTGAGCGAGGCGCCAGCCACTGGTACAATAGTGAAACAACTGGGTCTTGTCGGAACAGGCGTACAGCTTGGCAGGTGGCCACCGCGAATCGCCGCCTGTGCCTGGCAGACCATGCAGTTTGCAGCAGGTTCGTGTTCTGATAAGACAACGGGGTGTGGCGCAGCCTGGTAGCGCGCTTGAATGGGGTTCAAGAGGCCCCCGGTTCAAATCCGGGCACCCCGACCAATGACCGACCCGCCCTAGGCAACTATGCTCTCATGCTAGGATACCGCTGCGTGCGCTCTTTCGCTCAGACGCGCCAGCACCAGTTCTTGCAAGGCCGACAGGTTCGGCGTCCGGTCCAGATCCTCGGCTGAGACCAAGAGAGTGATGTTAGCCCCATCTTCCACGAAAACCGCCGGTAGTTGATACTCCAGCAGTTGCGGGTTTCCTCCTGCTAATTCGTCTCGATGGAGAAAGACGGCCGGGTACGGCAGATTTCGCACATAGCGCCGCCAGGCGCGTTTCATGCCGAGATTGCCATAGGTAATCTGGCACAGGCTACAGGGATAGGTATCGGGCGAAACTATTTTGTGGACATAGTCCTTGAGCTGCGCCAAAAGCGGTGAGTCGGCGTTATAGACGAAGAGGATGCGGCGTTCACAGTCCATCTACTCCGCTCGCTCTCTCCCGTGTACGCATGCTACCAGCGCGTCAAACCGTTTGTAGCGGCACGATTGTGTGGTCCGCGAGCGTTTCGTTGAGCGAACCCGTGCGGTAGCCCTGCATGTCGAGAGCGACGTACTTGACCCCGATCTCTTTGAGTTCTGCAACAATCCGCGTATGGGCATCGTCCTCGAAGAGCCGCGGCAGGTCTTCCGGCGGCGCTTCAATCCGCGCGATGTCGCCGTGATGGCGCACCCGCACCAAACGGAAACCGAGCTTGTGCAAGAAGTGTTCGGCCTGGTCCACCTGGTGCAGTTTCTCCAGGGTCACGCGCATGCCGTAGGGAATACGTGAAGCCAGACACGCGCCGCCCGGCTTATCCCACGTCGACAAGCCAAGCCCTTTTGAAAGCTGCCGGATTTCGTGCTTCTGTAGTTCGACTTCCACCAGCGGCGCCCGGGCGTTAAGGAGTTCCGCCGCCTCCATACCCGGACGATGATCGCCCAGATCGTCCATGATGCCACCGTAGACTATCGTTTCGAAACCCTCTTCCGCCGCGATGACTTGCATCTCGGTAAAGAGTTCTTTCTTGCAGTGGAAGCAGCGGTCGGGATTGTTGACGGCGTACTCTTCCTTCTCCAGCTCATGGGTCTCGATGAGGCGATGCTCGATACCGATAGCCGCAGCAAGTTCTTTCGCTTCTTCCAATTCAGTCGCCGGATACGTCGGCGAAAGCGCCGTCACGGCTACCGCGTCCCGGCCCAGCACCCCATGAGCCACTCTCGCCAAGAAGGTGCTATCGACGCCACCGGAGAAGGCAATGAGGGTCCGCCCCATGCCTCCGATGAGTTGCGTGAGATTCTCATACTTTTCGTCTAGTGCTACCGTAGCCATCCATCAACCTCCCAGGACCTTTTTTGTTCTCCATCTATCATCTTGCCAGAGTGATAGTCCGGCGCGATTGCGTGGGCGCGTCACGTAAACCGGTTCCATACTGTCATTCTACGCGAATAGCAGCCTCATCGCGCCGCGTTGCAACTTAAGAGCCTTGGCAACGCTCAGAGCAACGCACGCTGAACGGCACACTTGAGACGCGCGCTAGAATATCTCATCCGTATCAAAGGCAAGACCTTGCAACGTGGGCGAGGTCAGATTCTGCCCGGCGCCGTAGACGCCCGCGACGGCAAAGCGGCGCTCTTCCAGCAGCAATACTGTCACAGTCCTAGTATCGGGGTCCACCAGCCAGTACTCTTTCACGCCGTGTTTAGCGTAGAGCGCCCGTTTGAACGTCCGGTCACGCGCGGCGGTGGCGGGAGAAAGTATCTCGACCACCACGTCGGGCGCGCCCCGGACGTTGTCACCGTTGCGTAGCACGTGCTCTCGTTCCCTGGAAACGAAGAGCAAGTCTGGCTGGACGACGTCTGTGTTCGATAGCACCACGTCGCACGGCGCGGAAAAGACCTCTCCCAGACCTCTCTCCTGCACAAATACGTGGAAGAGCGCTCCGAGTTGCATAGCAACCCTCTGGTGGGATAGGCGCGGCGCCGGCGCCATCACTAACTCTCCGTCCAATAGTTCGTAACGCTCATCGTCTGGGGTATTCCGGTAGTCGTCGTATGTCAATTTGATGGCGGGCGTAGAACTAGCCACGTTTGCCCTCCTATCTGCTCAATCAACCGCATACGAATAGCGCTCTTAGCAACCGTGGACGCAACCCTACTGCTATTCTACGCGAAACGAAGCCTTGCAGTCCCGCGCGGCAAAGCGAGACTCTGCGCAACGCCCAGAGTGACACGGCTTACCTATGTGCGCTGGGCTTCTTAGGTACGTGCGCCTACGTCGCGCGACCGGCCGCTGCCTCCTCGGGAACAACCCGCAACGTCACCGGCGCTATCTCGCCCTGCCGAATCGTGTACCCGCGCATGTCCGGCTCTGCCGGGTTCGCCAGCGAGATCACCACATGCACCACCCCCGGATATCGTTCCGCCATTTCGCCATTGCCCATGTCGAACTCCGCTTCGGCCACGTCCGTCGCCGATGGGTACGCCGGTGAGGCAACGTGTGAATGGAAGATTCCTACAATCTGCCAGTTTCGCTCGTATTCCACCGTGCGCACAATCTGCAGCAGGTCTTCCGGATGGATAGTGAAGCGGATTGGGCTGGCCGCGGCATTCCGCGCCGGAAAGACGGCCAGCACGGCGCCATCCTGGCCGCCCAACATGCCGCAGCCTTCGTTGGGCACATCCTCCCGCACGTGCGCCATCATCTCTGCCAGCTGCTCTGCCGAACTCTGGTGGATATCTCCCAGCGCTTG
>VXOZ01000370.1 GCA_009839775.1 Chloroflexota bacterium
ATATTTTTTTTAATTATTCGGCGACCACCGAGTTCTACCCGCTTAAGATCGTCGGCAGCGTCTGTTGTTTAAAAGAGACTGTACCAATCATATGCACAAACGACTCGAAACGAACCGTACCAACTGGAACGAAAGAACAGCCGTTCACGCCGCTTCCGACTTTTACGACGTGACGGGATTCAAGGCGGGCAGCATAACCCTCAAGAACATCGAGCGGGAGGAAGTCGGCCCCGTGTCCGGTAAGTCGCTGCTTCATTTGCAGTGCCACTTTGGACTGGACACCATGTCATGGGCGCGGTTGGGCGCGCGGGCAACGGGTGTTGACTTCTCGGATGACGCGATAGAACTCGCGCGGGCATTAGACGCGGAGATTGGCACGGACGCGCGCTTCATCTGCTCGAACGTGTACGATCTGCCGAATGTGCTCGCTGAAGAATTCGACATTGTGTTCACGTCGTATGGCGTCTTGTGCTGGTTGCCGGACCTCGACCGCTGGGCTGACGTGGCGTTCCGCTACCTAAAGCCGGGGGGCATATTCTACATTGTGGAGTTCCACCCGGTCATGCAAACGCTCGAATCTACCGCAAGCGGTGAAGCGCGCCCATTCTACAGCTACTTCCGCCAAGAGCTCTTCTTTGCGGGTAATGAGCCATCCTACGCCGGTGAAGGAACAATCGCGAGTCCTCAATATGAGTGGCAGCACAGCCTCGGAGAGATCGTCACGGCCTTGACCGAGGCCAGACTTAAGATCGAGTTTCTCCATGAATTCCCCTACTGCTACTATCAGGCGCTGCCCACCATGGTGCGGGGCGCAGACGGCTGGTGGCGGTTTCCGGAGAAAAACGACTCAATTCCACAGATGTTTTCCATTCGCGCAAGCAAGCCGCAACGCTAGCTGAAACCAATCGTGGACAATCTGCGTCGTGAGCATGGCGATGCAAGGCATAGAGGATTTTTGAGGCGAGCAGTGCTCTAGGCGCGAGAATACTGCGAACTGCTACCGACTCTGGCGCCGTCGGCGCAGGAACGCCGGCAGGTCCAGGTCTTCCACTTCCGCCTCCTCGACCAGTGGCTCGCTGGCGGGATCGTCGTCGGGTGAAGTGCGCTGCCTGCCGCCGCGCTGTTGTTGCTCGCCGGGAAGGCCGGTGGCAATCAGCGTCACTTGCACCTCTTCCTGATTCGCCGGGTCGATGGATGCGCCGAAGATGATGTTCGCTTCGCGGTCTACCGCAGCGCTCACCATTTCTGCGGCAGCGCTGATTTCCTGAATGCTCATGTCAGGGCCGCCGCGGAAATTCAAGAGCACGCCGCGGGCGCCTTTCATGGGCTTGTCGGCAAGGGGGTCTTTCATGGCTTCTTCCACTGCCATCAGCATGCGATTCTCGCCAGACCCAATGCCAACCCCCATCATGGCCGTGCCCGCATCCCGCATCACCGCGCGCACGTCGGCAAAGTCTACGTTGATGATTCCCGTCGTCGTCACGAGTTCCGTAATCGACTTAACCCCGTTCACGAGCATCTCATCCGCCAGGGCAAAGGCTTCGGTCATGGGCGCCGAGGCCGGTACCGCAGCGAGCAGGCGGTCGTTGTGGATGACGATGAGTGTATCCACGTACTGTTGCAGCGCTTGCAGGCCGACAGCCGCATTGCGTTGCCGCGGGCGACCCTCGAACATGAAGGGGAGCGTGACAACGCCCACCGTCAGCGCGCCCTGGCGCTTGGCAAGATCGGCAACGATGGGCGCTGCGCCGGTACCGGTGCCGCCGCCCATGCCCGCCGTCACGAAGACCATGTCCGCGCCGCTGACGAGCTGTTCGATGTCTTGAATACTCTCTTCAGCCGCCCGTTGCCCGAGTTCCGGTTGTCCGCCGGTGCCGCGCAGCCGGGTGATGCGGTCCCCTATCGCAAGCTTATCTTCGGCACGTGAGATCTGGAGCGCCTGCGCATCCGTGTTGATGACCGCATATGCGGCGCCGACCACGTCGGCTTCAATCATGCGGTTCACCGCGTTGCCACCGCAGCCGCCCACGCCGACGATGCGAATCTGTATGACCCCGCGCGCTTCGCGCGACTGCGGACCGGAGGTGACCATATCCGGCACCACCGGGCGGGGACGCGTTGTATCCTTGACGTTCTCTAACCGTTCGGGATCAAAGCCGGGCCGCTTCGACACGGTCTAACACCTCTCTGGCTAGTAGTTGATATGCATCTCTTGCTTTTTTTGCGCCGACGTATGCGTTCACCGGGACACCCGCCGAAGCGGCTTCCAGGATTTTGCTGTTCGTCCCGATTTCAGTGGCAAAAACCCGGTCGCCCCACCGTTCGTGAAGGTATTGCCAAACCGCCTTTTCTTCCCGCAAGCGCCGGTCGTACTTGCTCAGCAGCACACCCAGTATCTCGATCTTTGGATTGAGCGACGCAGCCTCCGTAATGGTCTCTTGCAGCATGTACAGGCCTTGCAGCGAGAAGAACCGCGCTTCCGTAGGAATGATGACACAGTCTGCCGCCACCAGAGCATTTACCGTGAGCAGACCGAGCGAGGGCGGCGTGTCGATGAGGATGAAGTCATACCTATCGCGGAACCGTTCCAGGTGTTCACGCAACCGCAACTCGCGACCGATAGCTGCCGCGAGTTGAAACTCGACACTCGCAAGCTCCAAAGACGCGGGCGCAACATCAATTGTGGTGCCGGCATCATCTTCGATGCGGTATATGGGCAACTCTCCGTTGCGATCGAGCAAAGCATTCGCTACAGAGGTCTCCAACTCTCGCTCCAAGCCAAAGTGAGCGGTCAAATTGGCCTGGGCATCCATGTCTACCGCCAAAACACGCTTGCCCATGCGCGAAAGCGTAGCGCCCAAATTGGCAGTTGTCGTCGTCTTGCCGACACCACCTTTCTGGTTAGCGCAGGCAATTATGAGAGCCATACCTCTTGCTCTGCACGCCTTCCACGACCAAGGGTCTCGCCTTATCCCCGTAGTGTATCATAAGGTCTATACACCCACAAACAACCGCTTGACGCAATACTTTTGGTGTATAAGTGCTCGGTTGAACCCCCCAAATCAGGGCGCGGGAGTGCTAAACCAGAAGACGCTTTTCTGCATAAACAGTACAGTGGGGAGTTCAGCCAAGTGTCAGCAAGGGAGAAGGCATCCTTCTCCCTGGGGGTACCGTTGCATAACCCCCGCCAGCAACATATGTGGGCCTCCCTCTCCTTGGGAGACCTTTGCATAACTAGGTCCCGAGGGCAAGGAGTTGCACCCTCTCATTGGGGAGAGGGCCGGGGTGAGGGGAATCTTCACCGTTCTAGCCTATTCCTGCGTCTGCGACGAAGTCAGCGTCTTCGGCGAAGCCGACACGCTCGTCAGAATCATGCGAAGGTCTCCAGGCGGGGGGAACGCTCTAATGCTGTCGCATTAAAGTAGCGCGGGGGCTTGTCCCCCGCCTCTTGGCATCA
>VXOZ01000240.1 GCA_009839775.1 Chloroflexota bacterium
TGAGAT
The DNA here is from genome assembly GCA_009839775.1 of Chloroflexota bacterium. GTDB lineage: Bacteria > Chloroflexota > UBA11872 > VXOZ01 > VXOZ01 > VXOZ01. The sequence continues at coordinate 7 of VXOZ01000240.1, forward strand.
TGTGAATCACCCGCAGATAAGCCAGCGCGTCCTTGACCTCCCGCCGCTGGTAGAAGGCGACGCCCCCTACCAATTGATAGGGAATGCCATAGGTGACCAAGGCGTCTTCCAAAGCCCGCGATTGGGCGTTGGTGCGGTACATCACAACGCAATCGCGCAAGCCAAGGCCCTCATCCTGCAAACGGCGCACAGTATTCACAATGAGGCGCGCTTCATCTTCCTCATCAAGCGCAGGCAAGACCACCAGCGGCGCACCGCCACCGTTTTCCGTCCATAGCCGCTTGTCGCGGCGGTGTGGCAAGCGGCTGATGATGTTGTGGGCGGCATCCAAGATGTTTTGTGTGGAGCGGTAGTTCTGCTCTAGCTTTATGACAACGGCGTCATCATACTCACGCTCGAAATCCAGGATGTTGCGCAGGTCGGCGCCCCGCCAACTGTAGATGCCTTGGTCGTCGTCACCTACGACACAAAGATTGCGGTACTTGGCAGCCAGCAGCCGCACCAACTCATACTGCGCGTGGTTCGTGTCCTGATACTCATCCACCATGATGTAGCGAAAACGGTCCTGATAGTGCTCGCGCACGTCAGGAAACTCGCGAAAGAGTTGCACCACATACATGATGAGATCATTGAAGTCGAGCGCGTTGGCGTTGCGGAGGGTGTCTTGATAGCGCCGGTATACCCGCGCCGCGGCCTCTTCAAAAGGTCCCTGGGCATGTTCGGCGAACACGTGCGGGGTGATGAGTTCGTCCTTGGCGCGGGAAATGGTGTTCAAGACAGCGCGGGGACTGAGACGCTTTTCATTGATGTCGAGGGCTTTGAGCACATCCTTGATAATCGACAACTGGTCGGCGTCATCGTAGATCGTAAAGCCTTCTTCCCAGCCCAGCCGTCGGAGTTCGCGGCGGAGGATACGCGAGCAGAACGCGTGGAACGTGCTCAACAGCACGTTCTCGCCAATCGGTCCCGCGAGTTCCCGTACCCGGTTGCGCATTTCTCCAGCAGCTTTATTCGTAAAGGTAACCCCCAGAATCTGCCACGGCGGTACACGCTTGGCGAGCATGAGATACGCGATGCGGTGCACGATCACGCGTGTCTTACCGGAACCGGCGCCGGCCAAGATAAGCACCGGCCCGTTCGTTGTTTCAACTGCGCTCTGCTGCGGTTCATTGAGATTTGCCAGCAGAGATTCAGGATTTGTGATCAAGGAACACTACTCCGTACGGCGATAGCGCAAAGCTCAGGGCCTAGTAGTCCGACGCTTTGGTATTGATGGGTAGCGCAGGTTACAAACCTGCGCCGTCTCCTCGCGCTGCTGCCCACACCTACCCATCATTGCGAAGTAGGTGGACTACTAGCCAAAATCCGAGAGAGCATAGTGGGAAGGAGCAAGCTGAGCACCCCTCTGGAGGATTTTATCACCATCACTCATCGGTTGCACTCTGCCTCAATTAAGTGACGGTAGCGAAAAATCATCTGATTTGTAGGATTTTCAGCAACACGCATTCAGGGGAATCTCGACAATCATGGAGACAAGAGAATCCGACACGCCAACTCGATCTCTGGAAAGCGCGCAGACTGCAAAATAGTGCCTCATGCACTATCGTTAATCTAAAGTAAGGTCACTTAAATTAATCCATAGTAATTCTCTAGGTCTTTTCTCAGAATCGCTTGACTCGCACTGGAGGTTAAGGTACCTTAACTTTTGCCAATCAGGCTAACGTCTAACATTCTGACGCGAGGCGCTAACTGCCAAGTGCCAGAATAGGTCCGGCTTGTGCTGGGTGCCTCATTGGCGGAGCTTGTGCTCAAAGGCCTTGAAGCGCACGACATATCGAATACGCAAGGATAGAGGCACGCAAAGGAGCCATTATACGTGTATGTAAATCGTCGTACCCTTCTTAAGGCAACGGCTGCGTTGCTCCCCGTCGCAATTGGGGCGGCATGCGGCCGAGTCGTTGTCGCGCCTGATGAGACAACAGACTCTTCCGAAGCCGAACCATCCAGCCTCACGGTGTATTCCGGTCGCGGCGAGAGTTTGGTGGGGCCGCTGTTGGAGCAGTTTGGCAATGATACCGGCATCGATATTCAAGTAAAGTATGGCGGCACCGCCGAGATTGCGGCGACCATCCTCGAAGAGGGCAATAACAGCCCCGCGGACGTCTTCTATGGACAGGATGCCGGCGCTCTGGGCGCGTTGCAGCTCGAGAATCGTCTTGCTGCCTTGCCCGATGCAATCCTCAATGCCGTGGAGCCGCGCTTCCGCTCACCGCAGGGGATGTGGGTAGGCGCCTCCGGCCGCGCGCGTGTCGTGGTGCACAACACGGAGAGCGCGCCGGCAGATACCCTCCCGCCCTCAATTCTCGATTTCGTCGACCCGAGTTGGAAGGGGCGCATCGGTTGGGCGCCGACGAACGGATCGTTCCAAGCCTTCGTCACCGCCATGCGCGTAATGCTCGGCAATGATGGAACCCGCGCCTGGCTGGAGGGCATCAAAGCCAACGAACCGAAGGTCTACCCCAAGAATACGCCTACGGTGCAGGCCGCTGTGGATGGCGAGATCGCCGTTGGTTTCGTGAACCACTATTATCTCTTCCGCATTCGCGCCGAGCAGGGCAATGTGCCCGCGGAGAATTACTTTCCGCCCAACGGAGACCTCGGTTCTCTAATCAATGTCGCGGGAGCCGGCGTCATTGCGGGCTCGGAGAACCAAGCTGCCGCGGAGCAGTTTGTGGCCTATCTCCTTTCGCAACGCGCGCAGGAGTACTTTGCGACGGAGACCTACGAGTATCCCTTAGCAACTGGCGTAGCCGCTCACCCTGATCTACCTGCGCTCTCTGATATTCAGACTCCGGACATCGATCTCAGCGATCTCGCCGACCTGCGCGGCACACTTGAACTCTTGCAAGAGGTGGAACTGATCTAACGTCGAAAAGAGCCTATGGCGACATCGTCGAAGACGGCGTTTCCATTCTCGCTGAGCGAGACATTTCGCGGCGGCCGGCGGACCTATTGGTCTGCCGGCCCCCCGCTGCTTCTCGTTGTGGTGAGCAGTGTCGTAGCGATAGGAATCTTGCTGCCCCTGGCCTACCTGCTGTTGCGTGCCGCCGGCGCCGGAGACGATCTCTGGCGGCTCCTGCTCCGTCCGCGCTCCGCGGTCATCCTGTTCAATAGCGTTGCTCTCGCTTCTGCGGTGACCCTCAGCACCATCGTTATCGCCGTCCCCCTGGCCTGGCTCGTCGTACGCAGCGATCTCCCCTTGCGGCGGCTCTGGACCGGCCTGCTGATCGTCCCACTCGCCGTACCCAGCTACGTAGGAGGGTTCGTCCTCATCGGGGCGCTTGGCCCGCGGGGTATGCTGCAACGGCTCTTAGAACCTCTCGGCGTCGAACGCCTACCGGAGATCTACGGCTTTCCCGGCGCTTGGCTGGCCTTGACGCTCTTTACGTA
>VXOZ01000458.1 GCA_009839775.1 Chloroflexota bacterium
ATCGTGGGAAGAGCAACTTGCTACAGCCGCGCAGGAAGCTGAGACGTACAAGGATAGATTCCTGCGCGCCCGGGCCGATCTGGAGAACTACCGCAAACGGTCGGTGCAATTCATCTCGGAGGGTGTCCGCGACGGTCAGAGGCAGACCTTTGAGGCTATCCTGCCGGTCATCGACAACCTCGAACGAGCAGTGGACTATCAGGAGCAGCATAAGGCCGACTCTGTCGAGGATCTCCTCACCGGTGTTCGCATGACCTTGTGGCAACTCCGCGAAGTGCTGGAGCGCCAAGAGGTAAAGCGCATCGCAGCCTTAGGCGAGCCCTTCGATCCGCGCTATCACGAGGCGGTTGAGGTTCAGCCCGCCGAGGGTGGGGTGGAGGCCGACACTGTGGTTGGAGAAATCCAGACCGGCTACCTCTTTGGCGACGCGGTCCTCCGACCCGCCAAAGTGCGCGTGGCCCAACCGCGCCGACCGGCCGCTACCGATGAAGAACCGCTGGAGACCACCTGAGCGGCGCTAGATCTCATGATCTAGAGCTACACCTTGAGCTGTAGAGAGAATGCGATGGAGTTCAAGGACTACTACAAGGTACTGGGCGTAACGCCGAAGTCTTCGACGAAAGAGATCAAGGAGACCTATCGGCGGCTTGCCCGCAAGTATCATCCGGACGTGAACCCCGGGGACACCAGCGCGGAAGAGCGCTTCAAGGAGATCAATGAAGCGTATGAAGCGCTCCGGGATGAGAAGAAGCGGGCACGCTACGACCAGGTGCGCGCTGCTCACCAATCCGGGCGTTCCTGGCAAACCCACGCGCGCCGGGGCGCCGGTGACGGCTTCCCGTTTGACCTAGGAGGATTGGGTGGCATTGACTTTGAGAACCTCGGACGCGGCAATAAGGGTTCCGGCGGCTTCTCTGACTTCTTCGAAACGCTCTTCGGTCGCGCGCAGCAGGCGGGCGATCAACAAGGCCAAGACCTGGAGCAGGAAGTCGAAGTCACGCTGGCCGAGGCGTATGTGGGCACCCAGCGGACGTTTAGTCTGCAAGTCCCAGGCCAATGCCCGGCCTGCGCTGGGTCGGGACGCATAGAGAGCATGGTGTGCACCGTATGCCGGGGCAGTGGTTCTCGGCTGCGGCAGCGCCGGCTTGACGTGAAAATTCCCGCCGGCGTGCGTGAAGGATCGCGCATCCGCGTCGCGGGGGAAGGACATCCCGGGAGAAACGGGGAGCGTGGTAACCTCTATCTAAGCGTAAAGATCGCGCCTGATGCGCGCTTCGAGTTGCAGTCGGACGATCTGCACGTGACCGTGCCAGTAGACCTGGTGGACGCGGTCTTGGGCGCTGAGATTCCGGTGCCGACGCCGGACGGCAAGAGCGTGATGATGCGCATTCCAGTGGAGACACAGAACGGACAGGTGTTTCGTCTTGCCGGCCAAGGCATGCCCAGACTGAAGGGCGGCGCACGCGGCGGCTTGTTCGTGCGTGTGCGGGTTCGCTTGCCGAAAGGGCTGACACCCCGTGAGAAGGAGCTATTCGCGGAGTTGGCGCAGCTTCGCAAGGGGAGTCCAGTCACGGCATAGGAATTCTGGAAAGGGAAAGCGCACGATCTCAGCGGGGAGATAGAGCACTATCATGAGTATTCGCTTCGAGGGCGAGGGGCTATTCTTTGCAATTGGCGTAGTGGCTGAGAGACTGCGCGTTCATCCCCAAACGCTGCGGCACTACGAACGTCTCGGCTTGGTCAAACCCCGCCGTTCAAAAGGTAACGTGCGTCTCTACTCGCATGCTGACTTGGAGCGAATGGAGCAGATCCAGCGGTTGGTAAATGACCTCGGCGTCAATCTCGCCGGGGTGGAAGTAATTCTCAATCTCACCGAGCGCATGGAGCGGCTCCAAGAGGAAATGGAACAGAAGCTCACGGCACAGCAAGAACAATACGAAGCTGAGATTGCCCGGCTCAAGGGCCTATTGCAGCGTGTGACGAGGAACTATTAGTCGCAGGAAAGCCAAGAGTTTCACCGGATTGAGAGTCAACGGTCTTGTTCTGAAGGGCCGTTGCAGGAAGAAACAAGAACTGCCGCTCCCATATTTGTAAGGGAAGCGGGTTGATAAGGACGACGAATCATGGCGTGGAATAACCGTTTCACGACAAAGGCGCAGGAGGCTCTTGCCAAGGCGCAAGAGCTAATGCTCCAGCAAAACCATAATCAGCTTGACACTGAGCATATTATGCTGGCGCTGCTTCAGCAGGATGATGGCCTGGTGCCGCAAATGCTGGGCACCCTCAATGTCGATACGAGACAACTTGAGCAACGGTTGGGAGAAGCACTGCGGCCCCGCCCGCACGTCTCGTTCGGTCAGGGCGGACAAGCGCAGTACTACTTAACGCCGCGCGCCAAGCAGGTGCTTGAGTTGGCTGAAAGAGAGGCGGCACGCCTCAAGGATGAGTACGTTGGCACCGAACATCTCTTGATCGCAATATCCGTGGCCGAGGACGGCGACGCGCACCGGATCTTGCGGGAGGCCGGTGTCGATCGCGAGAAGGTCTATCAGGCGCTGGAAAAAGTGCGTGGGTCCCACCGCGTTACCGACCCGGAAGCGGAATCCAAGTACCGCATGCTGGAGCGATTCGGTCTCGATCTCACGCAATTCGCGCGCAATGAGCAGCTCGATCCAGTCATTGGACGAGATGAAGAGATCCGCAGGGTCATACAGATACTCTCACGGCGCACCAAGAATAACCCCGTTCTCATGGGCGAGCCGGGTGTGGGCAAGACTGCCATTGTCGAAGGACTGGCGCAACGCATCACAAGTGGAGACGTGCCGGAGCAAGTGCGCGAAAAGCGCGTCATTGCCTTGGATATGGCCGCGCTGCTGGCAGGCGCCAAGTTTCGCGGGGAATTCGAGGAACGTCTCAAAGGCGTCGTAGAAGAGGTACAGAAAGCCAAGCGCGAGGTCATCCTCTTTATCGATGAACTCCACACAGTCGTAGGCGCGGGTGGGGCGGAAGGCGCCATCGATGCAGCCAACATCCTCAAGCCGGCACTGGCGCGCGGGGAACTGCAAGTCATCGGCGCCACGACACTCGATGAATATCGCCGCCATATTGAGAGAGACTCTGCCCTGGAAAGACGTTTTCAGCCGGTCTATGTCGATGAGCCTTCCCTAGAGGACGCGATAGCCATCCTGCAAGGGTTGCGGGACAAGTATGAGGAACATCATAGGCTGACCATTGACGACAGCGCCCTGACCGCGGCGGCAAAACTATCGCACCGCTATCTTACTGAGCGCTATTTGCCGGACAAAGCGATCGACCTCGTCGATGAGGCGGCGGCAAAAGTGCGTATGGAGATCTTCAGCATGCCGGAGGAGATCAAGGCGCTTGAAAACCGGCTCAAAGAGTGTGAGCGGAAAGAGGAGACCGCCTGGCAGGAGCGGGATTACGAGAA
>VXOZ01000407.1 GCA_009839775.1 Chloroflexota bacterium
GTGAATTAGCGCGCGAACCACGGCTTTGCGGGGATGGCTTTTGTCATTTCTGTTTGCCGATATTATTGCAGTGAAGTTACCGTTTTCTGGCTTTGAGTTCAGCTTTGGTCCGAGCCATTTATCCAGTATTTCCGGCGAAACATTTCGGCGAGATCCGTGGTGCGGTACATCAAAACGATCTATGCCTGGTAGATTCACACCCATCGAAATTGCATATTGATATGCTTCCTCCAAACCGTCTACGCCGACGTCGCCAGTCAGAAGGATCTTTTTTCCGCAAAGCTCGGAAAACTGCACGATACTGGTTTCATTCTCCGCACTCGTTCCCTCTGTGTCTCCCTTGAGGTTTTCTTCTCCCCACTCCACGACCATATTTCGTACCGCTCTAATAGCCCGCTCAAATATGTTGCCCTCAATAGCGGAGCTTCTCTCGGGTTCGGGTGTCTTCTCAGAGTCGACAATCAGATCTATGTATCGACGCTTGCTAGGAGCAAGAACCGTAAATTCGCCTATTTGTGAGCCTTGAAACGCATCGTGTATGCCGATGCCCTTCTCGATAGCAATTTTTTCAAGATCTGCTGTGTATGGAAAATCTCTCCTAAGTCGTTGAATAAGCTCATTGCGAGTGTACTCGTAGTCAAATAGTGGAAGAAGTTCGTCTACGTGCTGCCAAGGCCTGTTCATCCAAAGAGCACCCACATCAAACTCATCCAAGACTTTTTTAAGCCCAGATGCATGATCTCCATCTGGATGAGTCAATACAACGTGGTCAATAAAGCCCGGGTCGTCGTAGTTTGCTTTGATGTTTTTTGTTAGCTTATCTCCATCGTCGCTGTAACCACCATCAACAACGTGGATCCATTCCGTTCCATCGTCATCTTGGTAGCGAAGGGAAATCGCATCACCACTAGCTGAATTTCCTACTTCAATAAAATCTATCTCGAAAAACTTAGTCACACCTGTATTCCCATTATCGGTTCAGCAAACAGAAGATGTTGCCTGCTTCAAAGTTGTTGAAAGGCTTGCAAACCCAAGAGTTGACAGAACGGCAAGTGAATTTTCGCACCTCTCCACTGAAAATCACCTTCGCAATCTTTGTCGGCAATTTCTTCCACTCTTGGTTCGACGGCGCCGGTCTTCGGCGATTGCCTGTACTTTACAGTGCTTTGCGCCCTTGAATGGATCAGCATGAATTGTTCCGAAAAGCTTTGATTAAGATCAATTCTTGGCTCCGAATGGAACCGAAGGCCGCATCATAGTCTTATCTGTTGTGCCGAAAGCGCGTAGCATCTAGAGCTAGTTGTCCAGAGCTGGCGTTCACCATCCGGCTATGCAACTCTCTTTGTACAGACAGGATCACCCACGACGGTTCTACGTAGTCGTTTGAAAACTTGACGGAAAGCTGCGTCGACTGTCTAATTGAGACATGACGTTCAATTTCAAGTTGTAGGCATTCAGATGACTGAAAAGTTGCCAGATTATCTGGCTCAAGGCGAAGCCGCCCGTTTGTTCCCCGTTCTCTCCACCACATCAAAGGAAGGTCGCACAACATCCATTGTGCTGGCCTGCATGGTTCAGATCGAAGAGCTGGGAGCCGCGTTATTGCAATCAGTTGGACAGAAGCGCGGAAAACGAGCCCAAATACATTCGTTCACAGAGGTCGTATTCAAGAACCAGTCCAAGACGATCAAGGACCGGCCAGACGGATTGATTGTTTTGAAGGTTGGCTCCCGCGAGTGGAAGGCTCTTGTTGAAACCAAAATTGGAAACAACACCCTCGATGCTGAGCAAATTGAAAGATACCGTGCTCTTGCGAAAGAGAACGGCGTCGATTGTGTCATCACAATCTCCAATCAGTTCGCTACTACGCCGACCGCTCACCCGGTTGAGGAAGTCAGGAAAAGCAGGTCCAAAATACCTGTGTATCACTGGTCATGGATGCACGTCGTCACGACTGCGGAGTTGCTGATCAGCAATGAGCAAGTCGACGACAAGGACCAACTACTGTTGCTGAACGAGCTTCGGCGCTTCCTCAACCATGAGAGCGCTGGCGTGCAGGGATTCCATAGGATGCCCAAGGAATGGGGTGATCTCAACAAACTAGTGTCTTCCGGCGGCGTAATTCCAGCGCGGTCGCCAGAAGCTCAGATCGTAGTCGACGCTTGGCACCAGGAGACCCGAGACCTGTCGCTGATCTTGAGCCGGTTGGTCGAAACATCTGTCAGTGAGAAACTGTCGCGCAAGCACATCAATGATCCGGCGCAGCGGAGAAAGGATGAACTGCTGATGCTTCGCGAACAACACCAGTTGCAGTGCTCATTGGAGGTCCCGGACACGGCCGCCCCTATCGAAGTCACCGCAGATCTAAAGCGGCGATGTGTTGACGTCGGTATGACCATCCGAGCGCCTGAAGATAAGAAATCGACCAAAGCCAGGCTGAATTGGCTGCTGCGACAAATCAAGGTCGATAACCTGGAGGGCCTGTATATAAGGTTACTTTGGCCCGGCGCCAGCGAGCCGACACAGCACTTGGTCTCAGATCTACGGGAAAACATTGATATCTGCCAAGAAGGTAAAGACCACCTCGTTACGCACGGCTTTCATGTGTTCCTGTCCAAACGCTTTGGCGGTCGTTTCACACAACAGGCCAACTTCATAACCGACTTGGAGGAAGTCGTTCCTCTGTTTTATGGCGAAGTCGGCGCCAATCTTTCTGTCTGGAAAAAGTCCGCGCCTAGGATCAAGAAAGACAAACCTACAGCGGAGGATGTGTCGATAGACGCGATCGCCGAGGACGCGGAAGAATTTGAAAGCTGACCCGGGCCGCGAGTGCTTATCGGCCAAGGGCGATCTAGGATCGCTGATCCCGACCTCCTTTCACAACCCACTTTGTTTGGTTGTCTGACCTCTCGCAAAAAGCAGGAGTTCCAGGCATTTAGGAATCCGTAGCTAGTATTGGCTTTCAGCTCTACAGTTTAGCGCTTTCGAAATGGCCAACCCCTGACTTTCGATCAGCCTAACATTTGATAGCTAGAATGTCCGGTTCTAAACAGATGGAAGGCTTTGTAAGCATCCGCAGCGGACTTCCGCTTTCCGCCCTTTGTGCTGAATACTGCCTGTCGAGAACAGAGATATCGATGGTTTTACCCCCCTGCCCTTCCTTGGCCTTTGCGCGTCCATCAAGTCGCTGCCCACAAGCTGGAAATTGGAGCTGCAAACATGTTGTCTGCGAAGGGTACAACCTGATCGTGGTCGTAGAGAACGAGCCCCTGGATGAATTTGTCACCACACGCCTGTGCCAATCTACGCATCCCGGAAAAGTCGCTGGAAGTAACGGTAGCAGACGACTTCACCTCGACCCCAACGATCTCGCCGCGCCTGTTTTCGAGAACGATATCTACCTCGTTTCTGTCATGTCGCTTATACAAATCTCCGAGCCC
>VXOZ01000112.1 GCA_009839775.1 Chloroflexota bacterium
CACCCGCCAGGGCGGAGGCTGCGCGGTGAGGCGCGGGCCTCCGCTCGGGAGCGGCAGGGTTACGGGACGAGGGTGCCCGGGCGGCTGCTCCAGACCCAGTAGCCCTTGCCGTTCGTCACCATGTGTTCCGTGCCGTCCGGGTCCTCGCCGTCCGGCAGGAGCTTCGCCCAGCGGTTCTGCTGGGTCTCGAAGCTGTAGGCCACACGCCACTGGCTCAGGCTCGTGAAGTACTCGTCCGCGTCCTCAGTGGCGCCTGCGTCCCGCTGCTCGGCGTCGACGACGCCCAGCAGGTTCCAGCCGGAGATGACGGGCACGGTCGGCAGGTTGGAGGTCGGCAGGATGGGCGGGATCACGGTCTCGATGGTCTCGACCGCGGTGGTCCGCACCCAGTAGCCGTAGCCTCCCACGATGTCGGTCAGCGTGCCCTGCCAGCGTCCGTCGTCGTTCTTGACGGAGGTGACCCACTCGCCGGACTGGTAGCCGAGGACGGTGTCAGCCCTGAGGTCGGAGCCGACGACGTTGCCCACGGCGGGGTTGAACGGGTCGCCGGGGAAGGAGATGAGGTTCCAGCCGGGCTGGAGCTCGACCTCGTACGGCTGGCGCTCGAGCACCTCGAACGTCTCGTCCTCGTCCTCGACCTCGTTGCCGACGTCGTCGGTGGCCGAGTAGACGAGCTCGTATTCGCCGATGTCGAGGCCGGTGACCGCGAGCACGAACTTGTTCGGGTCGACCTGGACGACCTCGGCCAGCATGTCGTTGCCGTTGAGCGTCAGGGCCGTGATGGTGACGCTGGCGTGCGAGTCCGTCTTGGACGGCCTGCTGTCCTTGATGGCGATGGAGTTGGTCCTGCCGGTCGTCGCCGTGTGCGGCGGGTCAGCCACCGGGTTCTCTTCGTCATCCTGCACACCGTCGTTGTTCAGGTCGCCGTCGTTGTCGGTGACCTTGATCGTGTACTCGTTGGGTTCTTCCACGAAGGTGATCTGGATGTACGGGTTCGAACTCTCCGTCGCGAGGAACTCCTCACCGGGATCCGTGGACGGCAGCACCTCGATCATGGCCGGTTCCAGGTCGCTGTCGATCTCCAGCAGGAAGCCGCCGGCGTCCAGTTTCTTGAAGTCGAGCTTGTCGCCCGCAACGGGCGTGGCACCAGAACCGCTCCAGCCGGCGCTGTTGCCGCTGTTGCGCTCCTCGTCCTCGGCCGTGATGATGACCGCGACGATCCGGTCGCCGGAACCCTCGATGTCATCGTCCTCGAATGTCTTCTCCCAGACGTTCGATTCCTTCTCGGTGAGGTCCTTGCCATCGCCAGCGGTCGCCTCGCCAATCACCAGGTTGACGGCGGTGCCAAAGCTCGTGCCGTCGGAGCTCGGCGCGCTGCCCTCGATAGTGGCGAAGAAGAGGCGCGGGAAGGTGTTCAGGTCCTCGTCCGAGGTGACGCGCACGGTGAAGGAGCCTTCATCGTCCGTGGCCGTGCGGCCGGTTGCGCCGCTGTCGCTGGTGATGGTGATGCTGATGCCCGGCGCGATCTTGTCCTGCACGTCCTCGATCTGCTGGGTCGCGTTGTTGTTGCCGGCGATGTCCTTGAAGGCACCGCCGAGGAGCTGGATGGTGGGCGTCGCGTCGGCGTCGAGCGCTTCCGCCAGTTCGAGGTAGATGCGCGCGCGAGGCTCGAAGTCACACATGCTGGCTTCACCAACCGCGGATGCGTACTCCACTGCCTCTACCGGAGGACTCGCGTCCGGGTCCGCCGCAACGGCATCCACTTGTTCCTTCGCTGCGATGCTGTCTGCATTGAAGGCGGTGATGTTGTTGGCGGACTCGTCTTCGTCGGTGTCTGCGATGTCGCCCTTACAGGTCCTCTTGTCGCTCGGGACAATCACGTTCATGACCGTGTGGCCGTCGACCGTGAAGTCCGAGGCTGCGACGGTGGAAGCGTCGATGCGGTCGGCGCCGCCGTTGTCCTCGTTGACGAACTGGAGCGCGATCCAGGAGCGGCTCTTGATCTCGCCTTCGCCGGGCTCATAGCCGATGCCCGTGCGCGCGCCCTCGCGCGGCACTATCGGGCCGTCGTTGTCGACGGTGAAGGAGAAGGGCTCGTCTTCGGAGGTGTCCTCGTCGGAGTCGGTGACGGCCTCGTTGCCGACGCGGTCCTTGGCGGTTATCTGCCAGGAGTACTTGCCGAACAGCTGGCCCACGAGGCGCATGTCGAGGCTGTAGGAGACGCCCCTCACGTTCTGCGTCCAGCCGTTGCTGCCGTACGCGGAGACGTCGGTGAGCTCGGTGGCCTCGTCGTCCGGGCCGTCAAAGTTGACCTTGATGTCCATGGTGGCGCCGTCGCCATCAGGGTCGTCGGCGGTCCCCAGCGTGCCATCCGTGCCCGCACCACCCGTACTGGTGATGGGCTCGTCGAAGCGCTGGTCGCCGTCACCGTTGTGCGGCTGGAGGTCGGGGTCTCCGCTCACGCCGGACTCGCCGTCGTAGCGGAGACCGGCGCCGTCGTCGCTGACGGTGAAGGCGAGGTTGACGGTGGAGCTGCTCTGCGTGCCGCCGGAGGCCGGGGTGATGTCCTCAATCTCGGGCGCGTCGCCGTCCACGACGAGCTTGATGCTGCCGGAGACGCCGGCCACCGTGATGGTGAGGGTGTCGCCGTCACGGGCGGGGATGACCGCGGCGCTGGCGGTTGTCCAGCCGTCGTTGTCCTCAGGGAAGTAGACCGCCGCCTCGTCTGCATCAATGGTGCCGTCGGGGGTGCCGTCGGTGTTGCCGCCGGTGTCAAGCGCGGTATTGCCATCGGTGAAGGCTTGCTGAGCGTCGATCAACTGCTGGGCCGAGCGCAGGTACTCCTCGGGGTTGGTCATTATGGGAGCAGCACCACAGGGGCCGTTGTGGCCCTCGATGGCGTCTTCCTGGTCCCAAGCCACGGCGATACCCTGGTAAATCGTCCTGTCCGAAAGGGTTCCGGTCTCCGCATCATCAGTGTCAGCGAGGTAGGCCGTCACCCTGGCGCCGCTGCGGTCGTTCCTGATGGTCGCAACTGCAGCTTCAACGGCGTTATCGCACGGGTTCCCCGTGACCGGGGGCGTCGCGGCGGGGTCATTTGTGTCCGCCAAGTCGGCGTTGCGGACCGCAGCGGTGATGAGGATGGTGTTGTAGGCGCTCTCCTTGTTGGAGATGTAGAGGTCGCCGTTGAAGAACGTGTCCTGCGCGTCGAACGCGGTAGTGCCGGTGGCGTGCGTAGGATCGCCGTCAATCACAGGGACACTCTCACCAGCCACTGTGGCAGTGTCGGTCGTGATGTTCTCGATGTCGTCGGCTACGCGGACGTCGATCCAGGAGCCGACGGAGAGCCGACCGTCGGTGCGGTCGCCGCTGACCTGTGCCAGCGTCGGGAGAACGATGAGCAGCGAGAGCGCCACTGCCATCAATGTCGCTA